>JAMDDG010000333.1:0-731 GCA_023488865.1 Bacteroidota bacterium
ACTGATTCTCTGCAACTTATCGCAACAAGACTTGAGACGGTTGATACGGATCATATCTGGCAGTTTCTGGACCAATATTTTTTAAGCGAAGCAGTTGAACTGGTTTTGGTTGGATATCCTGTTCAGCTGAACAACCAACCATCCGAAGCCCTGCGGTATATTAATCCGTTTCTGCAAAAATTTCAACAGAAATACGCCATTGAGGTGAGGCTCGTAGATGAAAGATATAGCTCAAAGATGGCATTTCAGTCGATGATTGATGCCGGTTTGCGAAAGGGACAAAGGCAAAACAAAGGGACGATAGACGGTGTAAGCGCAACGATTCTTCTTCAATCCTATCTCGAACAAAAAAAGTTTATATAAATTATGGTTTTACCTATCACATTATACGGGGATCCTGTTTTAAGAAAAGTGGCAGGAAATATTGACCTTAAATATGAAGGTCTGCATGACTTGATAGAAAACATGTTTGAATCGATGTACAAAGCCGAAGGGGTTGGGCTGGCAGCGCCTCAGGTTGGTTTATCGATCCGGTTGTTTGTCGTTGATTTATCCCCGTTAGGGAAAGATGACCCCAGTCTGATAGGGTTCAGAAAGGCATTCATTAATGCAAAAATGAGCTGAGTCATAGGCTGGGCATTTCAAAAAAAACGCTCTATACTTTTGTGAAAAACAAAGAAGACTTAGTTGAGAAGATTTTCATGCACGAGGGATCGAAAGTACTTATACTA
>JAMDDG010000333.1:741-17269 GCA_023488865.1 Bacteroidota bacterium
TGGTTGGTTTATCGATCCGGTTGTTTGTCGTTGATTTATCCCCGTTAGGGAAAGATGACCCCAGTCTGATAGGGTTCAGAAAGGCATTCATTAATGCAAAAATGATAGAGCGAAGTGGTGAGGAGGAGCTGATGGAGGAGGGATGCCTCAGTATTCCGGGGATTCACGAAGAGGTTTACCGAAAGAACTTCATCAGGATTCAATACCTTGATCCGGATGGCAGCGCACACGAGGAAGTTTATACCGGTTATACTGCCAGGGTTTTGCAACATGAGTACGAACATTTGGATGGGATCCTGTTTGTTGACCACTGCTCTCCATTAAAAAAGAGGTTGTTGAAACGAAAATTGAACGATATTTCCAAAGGTATCACTACAGCAACCTATCGGGTTAAAGTTCCTAAATTATAATCCTGTAAGAGAAAAGCCCCAAATTTTGGATTTTCGATTTTGGATTTTCGATTTTGGAAAAGGGGAACGGGATCTTCCGTTGTTTTTGGGACAAATAACCAAAAGCTAATAACCTGAAGTTATCCGGGAAAAACAATTTTAACACGCTTCATTTCTTATTCTTGCCTGAATGCTGTAACTTAGGGTGAATAACCCCTCACATGGTTCGTCCTGGTTTACAGTTGGCAAACGCCCCCTTTCTTCGCCTGCTTGTTCCACTCTGTTTGGGTGTAAGCTTGCAGCAAAACAGTATGCTCTTACATCCGCTACGGATGTTGCTGTTGTTTTTTTTGATTTTGATCCTCCTCTTGCTTTTTAGAAAAGTATCGTTTTATCGTCAGCCATTTTGGGGACTCCTGCTTTTGGTGGCCATCCTTGTTTTTGGCATTGTTCGTGTCAGGCAACAAACAAAGAACTTCCCTATCCTGCAAAAGGAGCAATATTTTGTAGTATTGGACGATTATCCGATCGAAAAGGCAAAATCCTTTCAGGTCGTTGGTCAGCTGATCAATTCCCGGCATAAAATTTTGGCCTATCTTTCAAAAACATCCGGGATAGAAAGAGCCAAACCGGGCGATATTTTTTGTTTCACAGGAAAACCGGAACTGATCATAAACGAGGGCAATCCATTCGAATTCGACTATCGGGGCTATTTGAATAACAAAGGAATTGGCTATCGGATATTTTTGAAAGAGGACCAATTTTGGTTTTTAAATGGCCATGAGCTGCTGAATATCTCCCGTCGCGCCCTGATCTTCAGGTCCAGATTGATTGAAATTCTGGAGCGGTCGGGAATCAGCCGCGAAAATGTTCACCTGATTGCTTCCATCTCATTTGGGGCAAGGGATGAGGTAGACAGGGAGACGATCCAAAGTTTTACCAATACCGGTGTGATCCATGTCCTGGCTGTTTCTGGCATGAATGTAGGATTAATCTATGTTATCCTCAATTTTCTTTTTCGCTTTTTGAAAACCCGAAGGGACGGATTCTTCCTCCATACACTGATCGTGCTTTTCGGTATCTGGGGTTATGCATTGGTTACCGGGATGTCTGCTTCAATTTTGAGGGCAGCCATGATGTTCACATTTGTGGTAATCGGCACAACATTTCAACGCAATTCAAATATTTTCAATTCCCTGGCTGTTTCTGCCTTTTTACTGATCGCCTGGGACCCGGCGATCATCCGGGATGTTGGTTTCCAGTTGTCGTATGCTGCTGTGTTGTCCATCGTTGTGGTCCAGCCATTTATATACAAGCAACTCTATTTTAAAAGCTGGATGTTCAGCCAGATATGGCTACTGCTTTCTGTTACTTTTGTCGCGCAGATAGGTACCCTGCCGTTTACCCTGCATTATTTTCATCAGTTTCCGGTCTATTTCTGGCTGGCAAATATGGTAGTTATTCCCTTGGTATCCCTGATCCTCTATCTCTCTTTTGTGGTGCTCTTTCTCTCCATTTTTTCCGGCTTCCTGACTTCTTTATGCGCATTAGCACTCGACTGGGCAGTCGGGTTGGTCCTTTACACGGTCAAGTTGGTAGAAACGTTTCCCCATGCAGTTATCAAGGGATTGTATCCCTCGTTATTTCAGGTTTTACTCGTTTTTTTGATGGGGTATTTGTTCTACCGCTATGTTAAAGTGAGAAAATCGATGTTTCTGGCAGGGGTCTTGTTATCTGCGATTGTATTCACACTATCAGCTGTTATTTGCTCTTATCAGCAGTTGACAAGGGCAGAAATCATCTTTTTCAACATTCCGGGTACGAGAGCGCTCGCTTTGACCAGCGGGAGAAAAGTGACCGTGTTGTACGATCACTGCGAAAATGCATCTGAGAGGCTCGCTTATTATTTGAAACCCTATTTGGGTGAAAGGGGGATCGGGAAGGTTGAAACGTATCGATTATCAGATTCATTGCGGTTGGCGGAACGCGAAACCGATATTACCGGAAATTTTATTTTTTTCAAAGGAATCAGGCTTTTTGTGCAGCCAATTGATGAAAGGGACCAACAAAAAGTGGATCCTTCTCTTTGCGCGGATCTGGTATGGTTGGGTCAAAAAAAAGCGGGGCAGATTGATCTCTCAAACTTCCCCGGATCTAAAACAATCCTTTACCGTTCATCGGGAGGCAAAGGGGAAGATATGACAAAAAATGCCGCAACTGCGCTTTTAAATATGAGAAAATCAGTTCAGTTGAAAATCCAATCGGCCCTACCGGGAAGCCCAAACAGGATATTTTGTGACTATTTCAATCAGACCGACTAAAATTATTCCAGCAATATCCCTTTGCCCTGTCTGACTATTTCAGCCTCTCCCGAAGTACAATCTACTATGGTTGAAGGATGGTTGTCGCCATACCCTCCATCAATCACCAGGTCTACCTGGTTTCCGTATTTCTCCTCAATCAGTTCCGGATCGGTAATATATTCCAAAACAACGTCATCGTGGTGTACCGAAGTGGATAAAACAGGATTGCCAAGTTCTTTTACAATTGTCCTGATAATATTGTTGTCCGGAATCCGGATACCAATATTCTTTTTGGAGTTTTTAAAAAGTTTGGGAACGTTTGAATTTGCCTGTAGGAGAAAGGTAAATGGCCCGGGCAGGTTTTTTTTCAATAGCTTGAAAATTCCATTTGAAAAAGGTTTGCAGTAGTTGGAAATCTGGCTTAGATCGTATAAGATAAAAGAGAAATCTGCTTTTTCAGGTTTGACATTTTTTATTCTGGCGACCCGCTCTACCGCTTTTGATCTGGTAATATCACAACCAATTCCGTAAATGGTATCTGTGGGAAAGATAATTACAGCGCCATCCCTCAACATTTCAACAATTTTGTCGATCTCCTTCTGATTGGGATTGTCGTTGTAAAGCCGGACAAGCATGGGTTATTTTTTAGGTTTTTACCTTTAAGGTAGTAAAAATAACTTTTTTCAATATACTTTCGCCAGAAGAAGTGCCTAGAGTGCCTAAAGTGAGCTAAAGTGCCTATAGTTTTGGACTCCAGGCTTTTGTTTCATTAAGTACTTTAGTCACGTCAGATCGCTTTAGTCACTTTAGATCACTTTGAAAATAAAGAATCTCACAGAAGGCCCGATCACTGGCCAGATCATCCGATTGACAGTGCCAATCTTAGGCACTTCATTTGTACAGATGGCGTACAATCTCACCGATATGCTTTGGCTCGGCAGGGTTGGAAGCAACGCAGTGGCTGCTGTGGGAATAGCCTCCTATTTTTCCTGGTTGGGAGTTTCGCTGATGTTAATCGGAAGGATAGGCGCAGAGGTTGGGGTTTCGCAGTCGCTGGGTGCAAGGGATAAACCTAAAGCCGAACTTTATGCGGTTAATGCAGTAACCCTGGTCTTGGTGCTTTCAGCCATTTATGGAACCTTTACCTATCTTTTTGCACCCGGACTCGTCTCTTTCTTCCATATCGAAAACAGAACAGTCGAGTCTTCTGCGATCTCTTATGTCCGTATTATCTCAATCGGTTCGCTCCTTTATTATTCCAATCCGACTTTTACCGGGATCATCAATGGAACCGGAAATTCTAAGTTGCCCTTCAGGATCAACGCGATAGGATTAGTAGCCAATGTTATCATCAATCCGGTCCTCATTTTTGGTTTGGGCCCTTTCCCTAAGTTGGGTTCTGACGGTTCGGCCATAGCTACCGTTATTGCCCAGTCAGTTGTGCTGGGAGTTTTTCTGGCGACGATTGGAAGAGGTAAGAGTGCGCTGGGTAAAATCAGGTTGCGGCTTCAAATGAAAGCCGAATACATTAAAAAAATATTTAAGTTTGGACTGCCTGTAGCCCTGCACAGTATTCTTTTTGCCTCTTTTGCGGTAGCGCTGGCCCGTATCATTGCTCCCTGGGGCGCAATGCCGATCGCTGTGCAAAGTGTGGGTGCGCAAATCGAAGCGCTTAGCTGGATGACGGCAGGAGGTTTCTCCACCGCGTTAGGAGTTTTTACCGGTCAGAATTATGGGGCGAAACGGTGGGACAGAATTTTTAAAGGTTATTTTACAACGATCTCCATTAGTGGAGCGCTCGGAATTGTAGTGACTATCTGTTTCTTAGCTTTTGGCAGGGAGATCTACACCCTCTTTTTTCACGAAAGCGAGGCCATTGAATTGGGCGTGCGTTATTTGTCAATTTTAGCAATCTCCCAATTCTTTATGTGTGTAGAAATTACGACCGGAGGCGTCTTTAACGGAGTCGGGAAGACAATCCCTCCTTCATTGGTTGGGATAACCCTCACCGGATTGCGAATACCCTTGGCGCTATTTTTAACCCAACCACAGATTTATGGGGTTACCGGCGTTTGGTGGAGCATCACCCTTTCCTCCGTATTGAAAGGAGTAGTACTGTTTGGCTGGTTTTATTTCTGGATGAAAAATCATCCGGATTATCAGGGGCGCATGAAGAGAAAAATCGAATTTATCAGGATTATGCCTACCAGGATAAGGCAGGATGTTTTTGATACAAAAACGGAGACAGGGGATGAAAGTTGAAATTAAAGTGACCCAGGACGGATCACATACATTGTATCTGGAAAGTATTGATGAACATTACCATTCCACTTTCGGGGCGGTTCAGGAATCGCAACATGTGTTTATTAAGGCTGGGTTTGATCTTTGTACCTCAACAGAGATCAGGGTACTTGAAATTGGTTTTGGAACGGGACTGAATTGCTATCTTACCCTCATAGAGAGTATGAGTTTGAATAAGACCGTGCATTACCATTCTGTCGAAAACAACCCTTTGCCGGATGAAATATGGCAAAAATTGAATTTTGGGGCACATTTTCCGGCGATAGCTCCCGAACTGTTCTCCTCTCTTCACCGGGCGGCATGGAATTGTGAAGTGGGGATTTTGCCCCGTTTTTTTCTTCACAAAATTGAGGCAAACCTGTTGCAGATGGATTTTAAAGATTTGCCTACTTTTGATTTGGTTTATTTTGATGCTTTCTCACCTGAAAAGCAGCCTGAACTTTGGGAACAAATTGTTTTTGAAAAGATCAGTTCGAAAATGAAGCAGGAAGGCATTCTGGTTACTTATTGCGCCAAGGGCAATGTTAGAAGAATGCTTCAGTCAATAGGATTTCAGGTTGAAAGGATTCCTGGCCCTCCTGGGAAAAGGGAGATGATGAGGGCGAGAAAAGCATCATGTGGGTAAGTCTTTGCGGCTACAAAAAAATTGAATTGTGACAAATTAAAGCGATAATAGATGAAAAAATTGAGGTGGGGATCGTTTATTTTAGGAAGCCTTGTTGTATCTTTTCTGTTTGCCTGTTCAGGAAAGAAGGAGCTAAAATTATACAAGATGACAGGCGCAACTCAGGGAACATACTATGCAATTACCTATTGTGCAGATAATAACGAAAACCTGCAGCCGGCCGTTGATTCTCTGTTGAGGCATTTCGATCAGTCGGTGTCGACCTATATACCCACCTCCCTGATTTCAAGGATGAACAACAATGACACGACTGCCACTGCAGATCAGATATATGAAACGGTTTTCAAGAAATCGATGGAAGTTTCGGCGGCTACCGACGGCGCTTTTGATATAACGGTTGGACCGCTGGTAAATGCCTGGGGATTTGGCTTCTCAAAGAAAGCCAATGTCGATCAGGCAATGGTCGACTCTCTTTTGCCTTTGGTTGGCTACCGGAAAGTACAGCTTTTAAAGGGAAAGCTGATCAAAGCGGATCCACGGATACGGGTAGATTTTGATGCGTTGGCGCAGGGTTATACCTCCGACTGGCTTGCTGAATTTTTTGAGTCAAAAGGGATCCATGACTACCTGATAGATGTAGGTGGAGAGGTACTGGGACGAGGGCTTAAGCCGGACGGACAGCAATGGAGCGTAGCCATTGAGATGCCAGCCAAAAACTCGGAAGATGAGCGTAAGGTCCAGACCATATTATCTTTGAAGGATAAGGCTATCTCAACTTCAGGAAGTTACCGAAAATACTACGAACTGAACGGATCGAGGTATTCGCATTTTATCGATCCGTTCACTGGTTATCCTGTTAAGCACAGCCTGTTAAGTGTTTCAGTGTTAGCCAGTGATTGTATTACCGCGGATGCGTATGCAACTGCTTTCATGGTAATGGGTTTGGAAAAATCGAAAGTTTTTCTGGTTAATCACCCTGAAATGCAGGCCTATTTTATTAGCGACGACCAGAAAGGAGGTTTTGCCATCTATTATACACCCGGTTTTGAACAGTTGTTAAAGAAAAATTAATACCCCCATAAATAGGTAGTTAAAGATAAATAATTTAGGCTTCATCCTATGTTTATGAATTGAAAAATAGTTATCTTCGCACCTTTTAGAATAAACATTCAATTACTTATAGAAATCAGTTATGCAAATTAAAAATTTACTTTCCCTAATGGTAGCCGGTTCTATTGCGCTGGTATCATGCAACACAACCAACCTTTCAAATACTAAAGTTAGCCTTAAGAGTTCGGCCGACTCGGCAGCTTATGCGATTGGGGTGGATTTGGGCAACAACATCAGGAAAAACCTTCCTGAAGCTCCTGGCGGCAAAGAACTTAATCCGGAAATTATCCTGCAAGCTTTCGCCACCATCATGAAGGGTGACTCAGGCCTGATAGCCTCAGCCAAAGCAGGCGCCGTTACCCAGGGATATTTTATGAAAGCGCAGTCAGTAGAAGGCAGCAAAAATAAAGAAGCAGGTCAGAAATTTTTGGCAGAGAACGGAAAACGTGCCGGCGTTACCACAACGGCATCCGGTCTTCAGTACGAGGTCCTGAAAGCAGGCACCGGACCGAAACCGACTGCCCAAAATACAGTTAAAGTTCATTATCACGGAACGACGATCGACGGTAAAGTATTTGACAGTTCAGTGGATCGTGGCGAACCGGTTACGTTCGGGGTAAGCCAGGTGATCAAAGGTTGGACAGAAGCCTTGCAATTGATGCCTGTCGGTTCAAAATGGAAAATCTACATTCCATCTGAACTGGCATATGGTGAGCAAGCTGCAGGTCCGAAAATTAAGCCTAATTCTGTTTTAATTTTCGAAGTCGAACTGCTTAGCATTGAACCTACTCCTGCTGCAGCAACGGCCCCTGCTACAAAATAATAAATCGAATTTATTGATAAAGAGGCAATAACCTCTGGAACAAAACCCGGAACAGATGGACCTCATCTTCCGGGTTTTGCTTCTTGAAAAACCAAAGCTATGAGTTTTAAAGTAAAAGGAAGAGTTATTGATATACTTCCGATGCAAACCGGAAGCAGTGCAAGAGGAGAGTGGAAAAAATTGGATTTTGTGCTGGAAGTGCCTGACGAACAATTTCCAAAGAAAATCTGTTTTACGCTTTTCAACGATAAAACGGAAATGATCAGGGAAAGTGATAAAAACAGTGAAGTTGAGGTTGGTTTCAGTCTGGAAGGTCGTGAATACAATGGCAAATGGTACCACAACGTCAATGCTTTTAAAATTGACCGCTTAGAGAAAACCCCGATTATAGGCGATGGGCCGGTGCCACCCCCATACAATGAAGATGACTTCATGCCGGTTAAGGAGGGAGAAAACGACGATTTACCTTTTTAAATCACCCGGAAAGAGTGATTTAAAAGAGTTTGACCTTATTTTATCGGAATTTGCCGTTTGAAATCCTGTTCCAGGGAGATAAATGTTTCAGTCCGTGCAATCCCGTCTATAGCCTGAAGATCAGTATCAATTATCTTCATCAAATGTTTGTTGGTCTTGGTTTGGATTTTGATGAAAATCGCATACTGACCGGTAGTGTGGTGACATTCGACTACCTCGGGGATATCTTTCAGCTGTTTCAGGACTTTCCGGTCAAAACTGGTTTTTTCTAGGTAGATTCCCATGAAAGCAGTGGTATTGTATCCCAACCTGGATGGACTTACAATAAATTCGGATCCGGTAACTACCCCCATCGAAATCAACCGCTGAACCCGCTGGTGGATAGCGGCCCCTGAAACCCCGCATTCCCTGGCGACTTCCAGAAACGGGACCCGGGCATTGTTGGTGATTAATTTTAGGATTTTCCGGTCGAGATCGTCAATCTGAACTGTTTGCTCTTTAAAATCTTCTTCTAACTCAAGGTTATTTTTCTTCACGATACTTTCAATTTGTGATGAAGGTGGCTATTGATGGTCAAAATTATTAATTTTCAATCTTCCGGCAAATTAATTTAGATCAACTTTTTCTGGCAGAAAGCTTTTACTCCCAAGTTTTTTAAAGATTTCGGCCAATGGACCTTAAATCACTGCCCGACGGGTTTTGGAAAACTTTCAGGTCGAATTCGGGGATAACAGCCAGAATGTGATCGACGATCTCTGCCTGAATAGATTCAAAAGTTTCGGCGTCCTGCTCTTTGCTGAACACGATGTATTCCAGCGGCAAACCACGTTCGGTCGACTGAAGAAACCTGACAATCAGGGCCATATCGTTGTGGGTGTTTGGGTTTGTCCAAAGAAAGGCTTCGACATAAGCACGAAAAACCGCCAAATTGGTGGGCTGTGTGCCCATTTGCCTTTCCCAGCCGGGGAAGGATGGATCCTGCTCCCGCTTCTGTTCCATGTAACTTTTGATTACCGGAAGGTCGGCTATGTGTTTGACAAATTTTTGGTCGCAAAATTTGATGCAGGTCATATCGATAAAGACAGACCGCTGGATACGCCTGCCACCCGATTCCTGCATCCCGATCCAGTTCGTGACCGATTCAGATACCAAAGAATAGGTAGGAAGTGAAGTAATCGTTTTATCCCAATTCTGGACTTTCACGGTAGTTAGGGAGATATCGACTACGGTTCCATCTACGTCAAATTTCGGAACGGTTATCCAGTCCCCCGGTTTGACCATTTTGTTGGCGGCCAGCTGGATACTGGCAACGAATCCGAGAATGGGATCTTTAAATACAAACATCAATACGGCAGCCATAGCGCCCAAGCCGGTAAATAACCTGCCAGGGTCCTGATTGACAAGGATGGAGACCAGGATGATGGCGGCAACTGAATAAATCAGAATCTTAACCAGCTGCAGATAGCCTTTGATGGGACGTTCCTGTGCGAAAGGGTAGGTATTGTAGATGTCCTGAGAAGCATCCAGGAACCGGACCAAACTGAGTACGACCGCAAAAGTGATGTAAATTTTGGCTATACCCTTGATTACTTCGGGCAACGATACGAGATCTTCCGAGCCAAATCCTGCTGATGCGTAAATAAAAATGGCAGGTATCAGGTGGGCTACCGCATGAAATACTTTGTGTTCAAAAAGTACGTCATCCCAAATAGTTTCAGTATGGGCGGTGAGCCTTTCAACTATTTTTATAAATAATTTCCGGAGAGGGAAAAAAAGGATCAGGGCGATGAGCGAAAGTGTTAGAAAGGTTCCCAATGCTGCCAGGTAAATGGCAATTTTTGGATGCACCTGAGCATTAAGAAACTGCTCTCTTAAATAATCATAAACAACTTGCATGGTGTATTTCTTTATAACCGTTCAGAAATAATTATTTTTGACGGTTGCAAAATTAATGAAAGAAGCCGGATTTCGGTCGATCATTGCAGAACTATTGTTCGCGGGCTGTTTCCTGTTCCATGTAGCCATTAAAAAACAAATAATAAACAAATGAAAAAATACCTGATCCCATTTGTCCTGATGTTTGTCTCTTTTACCCTTCCTGCCCAGGTGAAATTCGATGATTATTTTTCGAATGGGGTATTGCGGTTCGATTATCTGCTCTCGGGATCGGATCATTCGGCCAAAATAACCGATGTCCAGCTAAAGAAGGAACCAATATGGGGCGGTACTGCCCATCTCCAGGCCCAGGAGCAAACGATGGGCAATTATCGTTTCAACGTAATAGACCAGGCGACAAAATTGTTGATCTATCAGCAAGGTTTTTCACCCATTTTTCAGGAGTGGCAAACAACACCGGAAGCAAAAAAAATGGAAAGGGCATTTTACCAGGTACTTCGTTTTCCTTTTCCAAAAAAAAATGTAATACTTGAAATTGAATGCCGTAACCGGGAAGGTCAATTCAAGACTATTTATTCGACCGTGATAGATCCGGCGAATTATTTTATAACCAAAGAGTCACCGTTAAAACCTGATTTTGTGATGATAAGGAAATCAGGCGATCCTGCCAAAAAAGTAGATGTGGCTATTCTTGCCGAAGGGTATAAAAAGGAGGAGATGGGCAAATTTGTGAAAGATGCACACCGACTGGTTGATTCGCTTTTTTCGGTTGAACCGTATGTCTCCTTAAAGAAGCAATTCAATGTATATGCTTTGGAAACGCCGTCTGAAGAGTCGGGAACGGACATCCCAGGCAGAAATATCTATGCCAATACGCTCTTCAACAGTACATTCTACACTTTCAATATAGCACGTTACCTGACTACCACCGACATGAAAACAATTCATGATCAGGCGGCATCAGTACCTTATGACTACCTGATTGTCCTGGTTAATACACCAGAATATGGCGGAGGGGGCTTTTACAATTACTTATCGGTTTGCTCGGCAGATCATGCGCTCTCGCCCAAAGTATTTGTCCATGAATTTGGACACGAATTTGCAGGCTTAGGGGATGAATATTATACTTCTGAGGTCGCCTACGAAGAATTTTATAACCTGAAAGTTGAACCCTGGGAGCCTAACCTGACTACATTGGTGGATTTTAAATCCAAATGGGGAGCAATGATTGATCCCTCCACACCGGTGCCAACCCCCAGAACTGCTGAGTTTTCAGGTAAAATCGGGGTATTCGAAGGAGGTGGTTATATGGAGAAAGGGATCTTCAGTCCCATGCAGGATTGTCTTATGAAATCAAACAAACCGAACAGTTTCTGTCCGGTTTGTCAGGAAGCGATTCGTAGGGCCATCCAAAAATGCACTGAATAATTACCTGGAGGAAAGTAGTTTACCAGCCCCTCATTAGCCGGCAAGGATGGAGGAGGATTATTTTAGGAATCATTTTTTTTGTGATCGGCTTTGCTGTTGTTTGGAGCTATTTCCCCGGAAATGGATCGCCATCTTTATTACAGCCCTTGTATAGCCTCGATTTTTCGGGTCTGCTCAAGCCATACAATTTTATTGAGTCTTCTCAAAAAAAATCATATTTGGATGTTGAGCAAGCGATATGTTTATATTTTTGCATAAAAATACCAGACCATGCTTGATATCCTTTATAACCGCAGAAGTACCCGAAAATTTAACGATACAAAGATTGAAGAGCCGATAATTCGTCAACTTTTAAAAGCGGCATTGCTTTCGCCATCTTCAAAAAACAGTCAGCCCTGGGAATTTATAGTCGTAAATGATCCTGAACTTTTAAGCCAACTCTCTGTGGCAAAGCCTCATGGTGCTTGCCTTTTAAAACATGCCCCGCTTGCTGTCGTGGTGGCTGGGGATAAATCTAAAAGCGATGTTTGGATTGAAGATTGTTCCATCGCTTCGGTTTTTCTTCAGTTGGCAGCAGAAGCATTGGGCTTGGGTTCTTGTTGGGTTCAGATTCACCACCGTTACCATGACGATGATCAGACAGCCAATGAATTTATCGGCGAGCTACTCCATATCCCGGATCATTTGGAAGTGCTCTCCGTTGTAGGTATTGGCTACAAAGCAGTTGACCGCCCTGCGCTGTCCGAAAAAGAGATAGATTGGCAGAAAGTTATCATGAATAGTTACAAAGGGGTATCCCTTTTGTTCACGATCGTTTTGAGCTGAGCGCCGGGCATTGCATGCAGGTTTTTAGATTCGCATCTTATTCCCTCACATATTCAATCATATAGGATTCATCGTGTTGCGTGATATCCAAGCCGAGACGTTCTGATTTTGGGGATACCCTTAAAGGAATGATTTTATTGGTCAGGACATACAACAGGTAAGACCCCCCAAAAGTATAGACGCCAACAATTAACAGGGTAAGAAGGTGAAAAAGGAAGGTTTTGTATTCACCATAAAAAAGACCTACCCCCTGGGCAAACACCGCGGTGAGCAACATGCCTATAATCCCTCCCATCCCGTGGGCAGGAAAAACATCCAGGGTATCATCCAATGAAGTTTTGGAACGGTAGGAGATCGCAATATTGCAGATAAAGGAAGCAAACAAGCCTATAAAAATTGCAGCGCCCAGATTAACAAATCCTGCAGCAGGTGTAATGGCAACCAATCCCACAACCAGTCCGATGGCAGCACCCATGGCGGAAGGTTTACGTCCCATGGCTACATCAAAAAGGATGAACCCGATCATGGCAGCGGCTGAAGCAATGTTGGTATTCATCAGTGCAACAGTGGCAATCGAGTTGGCGGCGAGGGCAGATCCTGCATTGAAACCAAACCATCCAAACCACAACATGCTGGCACCCAGTAAAACGAAAGGAATATTGGCCGGATGAAATTGTTGCTGATAATCCCTGCGCGGACCTAAAAACATGGCTCCTGCCAATGCGGCAAATCCGGCAGACATGTGGACGACGGTACCTCCGGCAAAATCGAGCACGCCCCAGTTACGCAAGAAGCCATTTGGGTGCCAGGTCCAGTGTGCAAGAGGTGCATAAATGAAAATAGTAAATAGGGAAATAAAAAGTATATAGGCGCTAAACCTGACCCTTCCGGCAAATGAACCTGTAATGAGGGCCGGGGTAATAATGGCAAATTTCATCTGGAAAATTGCGAACAAGGCTAATGGTATGGTGGGGGCCAAAGCTGTATTTATGTTTCCGCCAACCCCTTTAAACATGAAATAGGTCATTGGATTACCTATCAGGCCAAATTTGTCGGGACCGATACTATCCCCGAAAGCCAGGCTGAACCCGAAAATTACCCAAACGATGCTAATTACACCCATTGCGATAAAACTTTGCAGCATTGTTGAGATAATATTCTTGGGTTGGATCATCCCGCCATAAAAAAAGGCAAGTCCAGGCGTCATGAAAAGTACCAGCGCAGTTGAGGTTAACATCCACGCCACATCGCCGGGTACAGTTTTTGGGTCCAGTTCAAAAGGATTATTCCCGGATATGACCACTCCAATCAAAGAAACGGTCAAAATGAGAAAAAGGGATATCTGCCAGGATTTTTTCATGATATAATTCTTTTAGTTAAAATCATAATTAGGTATCTTGAGTTATGTTTTTTGCGATTTTGAATTGTCTAAATTTCCAGAAAAAACAATGGGTTCATGTTTGCCTGTCCATAAAGTAAGCCTGCATATTTACAAATACATAAATTTAACCTATTTTTGTTTAAATGGTTCATTTTTTGTCTGATTGATAATGTCAGGTACTTAAATTGCACCGACTGTCGAATTGTTCCATTATTTTTTGTCTTCTTAAAAATCTTAGCCATGACACTCAGAAACCAATTGGATGATACTGATCTTCAAATATTGGATATCGTTACAAAAAATGCCCGCATTCCCTTCAAAGACGTTGCTGCCGATTGCGGGATTTCAAGGGCCGCTGTCCATCAACGTGTCACCAGGATGATGGATATGGGGGTGATCGTTGGTTCCGGTTATACCATCGATCCCAGGAAAATTGATTACAGGACCTGCTCTTATATTGGCATATTTTTGGAAAAGGGCAGTTTGTACTCCGAGGTTGCAGAACAGCTACGTTCAATTAATGAGATTGTCGAATGTCACTATATTACCGGACAGTACGCCATTTTTGCCAAAATTTATGCCAGGGACAATGAACATCTGAAATCGGTGTTAAGTGATAAAATTCAAAAAATCACCGGTATCTCCAGTACCGAAACATTCATCTCTCTCGAAGAAACCTTTAAGAGGGAAGTCCCGATATTTTGATCTATCAAAAATTGACCGCCTTCAAATTTTTTTGATCTGAAGGAAAGAACGTTTTTTATTTTTACGAATAAACGTATAAAATTTATAATCCGCAATAAAAAATAGGGGGTATTGTTGAAAATTTAATATTAAATTTAATTTATAGTCTAAATATAATAGGGGGTATGCATTATTTTATAAAAATTAAGTGATAGGAATAACATGATTGATCAAATTATGTTCATTTTCGGTTGATGATTACAATCAAGGCTATGTCATGAGTTAACCCAAAATATAATTTTGCATAACATAGGCGAAAACACCCGCGAAATAGCCCAGCAGCGCAAGCAGGCTGATCTTTTTCAAATACCAGAAAAAATTAATCTTTTCCATTCCCATAGCAGCCACCCCGGCTGCTGAACCAATAATCAGTATACTTCCGCCGGTACCGGCACAATATGCCAGAAATTCCCAAAAGTAATGGTCTGTTGGATATTGGGCCAGACTGTACATCCCTTGTGTGGCAGCTACCAGTGGTACATTGTCCACAATTGAGGAAAGTAATCCGATCGACACGACAATGATGTTCTCATTTTGAATGGTTGTTGTCATCCAACTGGCAATGGAAGTGAGGATTCCTGCGGATTGCAAAGCAGCAATACTCACCAAAATCCCCAAAAAGAAAAGGATGCTTGCTGTATCGATTTTACGAAGCGCCTGAACAACTGAAAGCGCATATTTCTCATCTTCATTCTTCTTCCCATGCATGATTTCTGTAATAACCCACAAGATACCAAGACCGAGAAGCATCCCCATGTAGGGGGGGAGGTGGGTGGCTGTCTTAAAAACCGGGACCAAAACAAGAACAGAGACGCCAGACAAAAAAACAATTGTTTTGTGGTTCCGGGGTAGTGTTTGATTTTTATCCACTTTCACGTTAGGCCTTTCTGCTCTTCCTTTGATTATAAAAGAAAGAAAAATCAAGGGAATGATCATGCTGAGAACGCTGGGTATAAAAAGTTTGGCCATTATGTTAAGTGTCGTGATTTGCCCACCCATCCAGAGCATGGTCGTGGTTACGTCACCTATCGGGGTCCAGGCGCCACCGGCATTTGCGGCAATCACAACTATACCTGCAAAAAACAATCTGTCTTTGTCATTTCGGATCAGTTTTCCAAGCAAAGAAACCATAACAATAGTCGTAGTAAGATTGTCCAGAATTGAAGAAAGGAAAAAAGTAATTAGCCCTACAACCCAAAGTAATTTTCGTTGGTCAGTTTGATGTATCGCAGAGGTGATAATATCGAAACCATCATGAGCGTCAATTAGTTCAACAATTGTCATGGCGCCTAAAAGAAAGAAGAGAATTCCGGAAAGGCTGCCTAAATGTTGTTGGAGTTCATCAGAGACCAGCTCTTTGTTAGCGGATAATAGGATGTATGCCGTCCAGCAAAGCGTACCCGTAATTAATGCAATGGCTGATTTGTTGATTTTAATGGAATTTTCAAATGCAATTGCAACGTATCCCAAAACGAAAATTGAAATTAGCACTCCTGTCATCTCTTTTATGATATTTTGAGTTTGTATGTATTTAAGATCTACTTTCACCAACCAATATAGTTGGATTTTTTTAAATTAGGATGAAATTGGTTGATTAGTTCATTTAAGAAAAAATCCGGGCAACATCCGAAATTGCTTTCCCCAAGCATATCTCTCTGTTACCCGGAATATTGCACGTAAAATCAATGAAAGTTGTTCGAAATTTACTATAAATAGTTTCTGTGCAATTTTTGTTGAATTGGATGATTAATGGTTGGTTTTACCATGAAAGAGGAGTTTCTGCGTTTTTATCCATTTTAATACCTGAATAACCTTCAGTTCCCATTTCCGGCACATCAAGTCCATCAAGTTCATCTTGAGCGCTAACTCTATTTCCAACTGTTTTATCAAGTAATTTAAAAACAACCCAGCCAATACCAGCAACATAAATTAGGTTGGTAGTTACACCAATGATTTGAGCAAGTAACTGAGATGCATCACCATAGAATAATCCTTTTACAGTACCTGCAACCCCATTCCATCCGTCGCCATATGTTCCGTCTGCAAAAAGGCCTAATGCAATCATACCCCATAAACCGTTTATACCGTGGACTGCAACTGCACCAACCGGATCATCGACTTTAAGTTTTTTCTCAATAAAGAATGCTGCTTCAATTACTAAAACCCCAGAAATCAGTCCGATTAATGCAGCTGATTGTACAGATACAAAGGCACATGGAGCAGTAATAG
>JAMDDG010000074.1 GCA_023488865.1 Bacteroidota bacterium
AATTTCTAAGATGAACTCTTCGGCGATTGTTGGGTCTTTGAATTTCATCCGGTCATCGCGCCCGAAGTTTTTATCGCCCGGTACCGCGCTCATTTCATTGGTCCGGGAACCAGCGCATGTCCTGCTGTACTGGCCCGACATCAGGTTTGACCTTGCAGGCGTGCAGACCGGGCTGTTGGAAATGCCCTGCTCAAAGAGAAAACCGTTTCGCGCGAGCCGGTCGATATTCGGGGTATTGACAAACTTGTTCCCATAACAGCCAAGCGCGAAATTCCGGAGCTGGTCACAGAAGATGATAACTACATTCGGTTTCTTCCCGGGCGCCGGCCTATCAGGAACCGCGGCCTGCGCTGCATTTGCAGGTTCTAACAATCCCCCTATACTGATCCCGGCAGCGCCAACACCCACGGATTTCACAAAATCACGCCGGTTGATATTATTTATCCGTGTTTCTGTTTTTTCCATTTGTTCATCTTATAAATTTATAATTTTCTCAATTTAGTTTTCAGTACCGGATGGATGTTTTTACTTATTTGAGTACACATCCTCCTTTACAGAATAGGCCCATCCCAGATAATCCTGAATTAATTCATTGACTTTTTCAGGATACTTTTCCGCTAAATTTTCTTTTTCAGAAATATCTGTCTTCAAATTAGCTAAAAATAATTTGTCTTTTGGGAAAGACAATAAGCCTTTTGTTACAGGCGAAGGATCAACAGGATTTCCAATTAATTTCCAATCCCCTTTACGTACTGCCCACTGCTTGGACAGTTGCCAATAAACCACATCGTGCACCGATGCTTTATTTTCAAGTATGACAGGTTTTATGCTTTTCCCTTCTACGTCTTTGGGTACCTCTTTTACGCCGCAGAAATCGGCAATGGTTGGTAAAATGTCCATGCTCATGCACATCTGATCGTTTACAACCCCTTCGGGAAGGGTGCCTTTCCAACTGATGATGGCCGGTACCCGGATGCCCCCTTCGAAAAGTGAAAACTTGCCACCCCGGTATGGCCCGGAATTACCGCCCCCGAAACCGGTGCGCTCTTCATAAGACATTCCCTGGTCCGAGAGATAAACGATCAAGGTATTTTTCCTGATTTTAAGTTTGTCCAGAAGATCAATGATCTTACCGATCCGCTCATCTGTTGAGGAAACAAATCCTGCATATTCCCTGCGGGGCGATGGCAACCCTTTATAATAGTCCCTCCATTTCTTTGTTGGCTGTACAGGGTAATGCGGATTATTAAATGCCAGATAAAGGAAGAACGGGCTGTGCTCGTGGCCCTTTATAAAGGATGTTGCTTTATCGACCACCAGGTCGGGGAAATACTGCCCCTCGTAATAAACTTCCTTTCCATTCTCCCACAAATCATGAACGTTGGGCCCACCCCAATAGAAAAAATGCGAATAATTGTCGATACAGCCCCCCATGTGTCCAAACGAATAATCAAACCCTTGTTGATTCGGCATCGTTTCAGGAGAATAGCCAACATGCCATTTCCCTACATGACCGGTTGCATACCCTGCTTTTTTTAATACTTCGGCAATTGTTACCTGTTCGGTGGGCATTCCGGCATGTCCTTTCGTTGATGAAGCCATGGCTGGAAGGCCCGCTCCCTGAGGGGTTTTCCCGGTAAGCAAACAAGCCCTTGACGGTGAGCAAACTGCTGAACCAACATAAAACTGGGTAAACCGTACGCCATTTTGTGCCAATCTGTCCAGGTTTGGCGTTTTCAGATCGGTGGCACCGTAACAATTCAGGTCGATGCTACCCTGATCGTCTGTTAAGATAAGGACCACATTGGGTTTTGTTGCTGAAACATTCTGTGAAAACCCCATTCCAAACGTTGCACATGCTATTATTGCCAGATTCTTACTGCTTTTCATTTTCATTTTGTTATCAATTTAAAATATTCTCAAACTCATCAATTTTCCTGGTTTACTCCCGGAATAAATTTCTTGTTATTCCACTCAAAAGGGAATTCAGCTTCTTTAGATTGCAATATTGATTCGAACTTTTCCCTTATGTTTTGTTCGTTCGGGGACAGGATTGATAATGGTTTTTTTTCATTCGGATCAATCAATGTATTATAAAACCTTCCATCGCGATAAAGTTTATACTCTCCATTCATTACCCACCGGTTATGCTTAAAATTTCCCAGGCGTGGGGTGTAATGTATGAACACTTCACTCTTTTGTGGTTTGCGATCCCTTTTTAAAATAGGGAAAAAGCTTTTCCCATCTGTATAATAATGAGTTGGATTAATCCCCGCGGCATCGGCAAGGGTTGGAAGTACATCGGTAAAATCTACGACACCATCAAATACCCTTCCCTTTTTCATCTTCGCTGGCCAGCTAATAATCATGGGAACATGATTGCCCGTATTGATCGTAAAACCTTTTCCTCCTTTAATGTTTCCATTTGTTGTTTTGGTAACAACAGAAGGATGGGTGCCATTATCACCCGTGAATATAAAAATGGTATTTTCCCAAACGCCATTAGCTTTTAATGCATTTTCCGTTTTTTTCACGATCTTATCTACGTAGGCAACCATATCCGCAAAATAAGTGGTGTCATTCTCGTACCTTCGCCCGGGATCTTTCCATTCCGGGGAATCGGGGGTCGGAACAAACGGCTCATGCACCAAAACCATCGGATAGTACACAAAGAAGGGTTTATCAGCATTTCTTCCGATAAAATCACAAACAAAATCAGAAAAAATGTCCGGGCCATACTTTTCTGGATCCCTTGGCAGATCTTTCCCGTTCTGAATGATCAATGGATTGGCGTATCGTTCCCCGTCTGCCCGGGAATGATTTAACTGCCAAACACAATACTCGTTGAACCCGAAATGATAAGGACGATCGGTATCCTGATTGTCCGGAAGATTATGGGATACTCCATTTAGTTGCCATTTCCCTGAAATACAGGTAGTATAACCAGCCTCTTTCAAATAATTGCCAAACGTTTTTTGGTTCGGGTTCAGGTATTCAAAATACTGGTAGTTTCTGAAATTGTATTTTCCGGTCATGATTTTTACCCGGGAAGGGGTACAGAGCGGCTGGGAAAAGCAATGGGTAAAACGGACGCCCTGAGATGCCAGATGATCCAAGTTTGGAGTTTTATATCCAACATTTCCATTGCAACCCAAACATTCATACCCCATATCATCTGCCATAATCAGGACAATATTCGGCAATTTTGAATGATCAGGTGTTTTCTCCCGGGCACAGGCAGAATGGCCAAATCCGGCAAACAAGCCAAAAGTTCCGATCAAAGTCTTATTAATAATGTTCATGAAAAAATATATTTAAGATTAATAATGCAACCTATGAACCGCCACCTTAAAAAACCAATCTTTCTCTTTAACGGGCCCAGGGTTTGTATTGTACCCCCTTCAG
>JAMDDG010000139.1 GCA_023488865.1 Bacteroidota bacterium
ACACCTCCGACCATTCCACCCCAACCCTCGGGATTTGTTTTTACCCCATTGAGCAGATTAACATAGCTAAATCCGTCACCGGATGGTTTCATTGCCCCGAGGAGTCCGTTATAGGTATATTTTTCTATCATGTCCACAGTAATAGGGTCTCCCGTCAAACGTAAAATCTGGCTGCATAATTTTATCCAGGTCACGCCAACACAGGTCTCCATCATCCTTTTTATAGTTGGATTGGTCTGTTCAAACGCCGTGTTGTCCCAACCTTCGCCAGCCACTGCCGGGTGATAAGGCTGATCGCCCCCACCGTTCCCAATAATGGTAATTTCATTGGCTATAATATTATGGTAAAGATTTATAAATGCCTTCTTCCAGTGCTCGTTGCCGGTTACTCTGTAATATTCCACTAACCCTTCGAACAGCGACATCATCTCATATGCCTTAGGATAGACTCCTCCTATTTGTTCGGGGACCTTGTTATTAAACGCATCTTCAATAATTTTAAATCCTTTGGCACCCCCTTCAACTTCGACAATATAATAGGCAAAATCAAGATAACGCTGGTAACCGGTCAGCTTGTACAAACGCATGATTGGTTCCAGTACGGTACTTGATTCAATATGGTTTGGACTCCAGCCCTGATCGACAATCCGAATTTTCGGGGCAAGTCCTATCTGCGAAACGATACCGTCCGCCTGGCTGATCATCGCCTGTAAAACTTTTGGATCTTTTTCCACCTGCACATAATACTCATCCAATCCCAATAAAACATATTTCCGCTCCCACAAGTCGCCACCCGGACCGTCAGGTTGTTTAGATATTTCTGAACAACTGATGGTTCCATTTACCCGCTGGGTTGTCAACAGGTCAGCAACTGTAGCCTTAAGAATTTTTTTTAGTTCAGGATCACGGGTGTATCTGTAAAACATACATCCAGACCGGACAGCTTTACCCCACATCTCACCCTGAGCGAAAAAAGACCTTCCTGTTCTGAATTTCTCAACTAGAGCGGCATAAGGGACAACCCCTTTATTCCAATGGAGAATTGAATTCTGTATATAATCTTCCAGATAGCCATTGAAACAGATTGAATTTGCGACTAAAGGGGTAAATTGATCCTCAACCTTAATTTTGTTCTCTGCTTTTAGCTGGGAACAAAGGGTAGTCAGAACAACCATTATTGCAAGCAGTCCAGAAAAATTGCAACTGTAAACTTTCCAAAAAAACTGTTTGAATAAATCCATCTTACTTCATATTACTTAAATGACAATAAGTTTCTTCGTTTCACTCTTTTCACGATTACTGAATTGAATAATGTATACACCTTTGCTTTTAATGAAATCCATACTAATCCAATCAGTTAATATAGAATCGGCGTACTTTTTTTGCCATAATACCTGCCCCGCCATATTATAGATGGTTACTCGTGAATTATTTGAAGTCGCTAATGGGAAAGTCAGATAAACGATATCTTTTGTAGGATTCGGATAGATCAGAAATGTAGAGGGTGTAATATTTGGTATCACTGTCGTCACGTTAGCAAAATAATGATAATTAAACCTTCCTGACGGAGCCACATCCCCGTTGACATAGAAATCCATAATATTTCCATCCTCCTGCATATTATCGCTCCATTTAAATTCAAAATTTAACTGTTTATCATCGGTTACACCTAGAATTGATCGCCCAACTTTTATTGCCAAAGTTTTCCCATTTACAATATATTGAGCTTCGCCTACTTTATTCCAGATCCATGAGTTGTCACTTTTCTCTATTGTAGCTGTTTTACCGGGATTCAACCGGTTAATTAGAAAATCGTAACCTTCCCATCCGGTTGCTTTATTCCGGTCAATATCAATAAACAAGCGCATCCATTTGGGATCTGAGGTGTCGGTCAAAAGGTCTGCCGTCTCGACGTAGAAATAGAGGTAATCCTTATCACGGGCAACTTTGGCTAAAATCAGATCATTTCGTCCAGTGGAATTAGTATAAGTCAGCGTTGTCCCCTGCCCGGGATGATCGCGGTGCAAGGTATTCCCTTTGTAGGAATGGTAAACAGGTTCAACACTAATCCAGGAGTTCGGGTCATTCATATCAATGGTTTGAGCAGCCGATGCAACTACTTCCTCCGGCATTCCTTTAAACTTACGTATATTACTAATTAACTGCATGTAATAGACGTCTCCCATATTTCCCCATGATTTTACCGGTTCGATGTCACGGCTTTTCTCTGCCGAATATTCATCCACAAAGGCAAACGGTTTTACATCCCAATTGAACCAGCGACCTGCAATCCACTCATTCCAACCTGTAACAAATACTAAATCAGGGTCAATTATGTTTGCACGATCCCATTGTTCCTGAAAATTAAGTCCATATAAGTATGCATCATGGCGAGAATCCTGCCCTTTGGCCTTTGTATAGCTGCGACCATAGGTAAGCGCACTGTTAAAACCACTGGCGTGTCCTCCACTGGCATTAGAAGCATTCTGAGCCACACCAACTGTTGCCTGTTCAAAGCCACCTCCTAATTTAGGCGCATATCCATGTTGCGGATAATTTTCAAGCCATCCCCACTGATCATTTCGGGCAGGACCGTTTACATAATCGGGTTGTCCGGGACGGAAGGTGAAGAATTCCTTCATGCTGTTTATGGCCTGCTGATCGATAGAACCAGTAACTGCAAGCGGAGTATGATTTGTGCCGGATGTGAGTTTAGTAAAATTGAATTCCGGATTATAAGAGATTTCACTTTCGTAGTTTCCGGTCACCTGGCTGCCGCCAAAATAACTGATTACAGGATCTGTACTATCGGTCCATTTCCAAACGCCGACTTGTTCGGTACCGTTACTTAACACCCATAAATATTCGCCCGCATTTTGTGCATTAAATGTCAATTTTATTTTTTCATTATCATTGAAATTTACGAAGGTTTTGGAGGCTACCGGAGTGCCGGCTACACTTTGCGCATAACTGATATTCCATTTGTATAAACTCAAAGTTAGATTACCGACATTATTACCCCAACTTGGGCAGGTTGCATTTACAGCATAAAAAGGGGCCGTAGCGGTAAATTTCAGCCCTGCAGAGCCACCATTTTGTGCAACCAGACTTTCGGGGTAGGCCATTATGAGCGGTTTACCATTCCAGATAAACCACAGATCCTTATACAATTGCGGTTGGTACAGGTCTGAGTATAATTCATAAAGGGATACCAGGGAATTAGTATTCGCTCCAAAAGGAAGAAGAAAGCAAATTTGAGGGGTTTTAACTCCATCCTTTCTTGCCTGGTCCCAGACTTTTAATAATACGGTATAGGAAGATTTCCATGTCAGACTGCCATTCGTACAATCAAAAAAAACGACATCAACGCCAGCATCGGCCAGCATTTCAGCATGTTTGCG
>JAMDDG010000283.1 GCA_023488865.1 Bacteroidota bacterium
TATTTGATCCTTTTGTAAGGTTGCATACAAGTGTTGATTTTCATGGTACCGGCATCGGCCTTAGTACCGTAAAGCATATCCTTAACCGGCATGGCGGCGACATTTGGGCCGAGTCGGAACCGGGCAAAGGAGCAACATTCTTCTTTAACGTTGAAAGAAAAGGCTGCGAAGGGAAGAATACAAACAGCTAAATCCCAAAAAAGGCCTTCCTTTTAAGAAGACCTTTTCTGAAGAGCAGTTGAAACTATTTTTTCTTTGCGGCAGCCTCTTTGTTTGCCTTGTACCTCATGTCGGGAGTTCCATCCTTTTTGGTTGGAACCGCAGGAGAGGCTTTGGTAGCCTCTTTGTTTACTTTGTAGCGGTTATCGGGTGTACCGTCCTTTTTGGTTGGAACGGCGGCTTTCGCGGGTGTGGTGGCTATAGCAGGCGTAGCAGCTTTTGCAGGAGTGGCAGCCTTTGTCGCTTTGGTTTCAGTAGCAGGTTTTTTAGCTGTAGGTTTAGCCGTTTGGGCAAAAATCATCGCGGTACTGAAGCATACCAATACTAAAATTGAGATAAGTTTTTTCATCTCTCTTTTGTTTATAATTAATGTGTATTCGATGTAAGAAACAAGCAGTTACAATCCCTTAAATTGTTGAAATATCCTGCTCTATTTTGTAGAAACTCACGGAATAGCTATATTTATCCAAGTAAAATTATTATGAAACCCTTGCGAGCATAAGATCACCAAAGATAATAAAAATTGATCAGGGGACCATCACGCTCGTGTGGGATTAAAAAATAAATTGCATGAAATAGCCATGATTGCATTACCACCAACCGAAATGGATATAATTTCATCAATCATGCTATTCCATTTGGCCTTTGAAAAACTAATTACATACAAATGAAACGGGAAAAATGGGAGGCTAACACCAGTAAGGGATTGATCCTGATCTTTATTTTGACAACAATTGTTTTGTTGGCATCCGGTATTTTCTATTTGAAAAACGAAGAGGCTGTTTGGAGCAATAATGCCCTCAAACAATTAAAAATCGCAACCCGTTTAAAGTTAAGCCAGGTTGAGGGATGGCGCGAGGAAAGGCTCTCCGCTGCCAGGGAAATCGCGCAAAGCCCGTTGTTGCACGATGCTGTTACGCACTGGATAAGCCAACGGGGCAAAAAAGAGCTGCAAACTGAAATCCGGCAAAGTCTAAACCTGGTCATTAAAAACAATCCCGATCTTGTAAATATCTTTTTAACTGATACTTCCGGACACACTTTGTTGGCAGCAAATTCAGGCAAATTCGACATGGAAACCCCGGCGGTCAGCAAATTAATCCGGCAAGTTGCCGAAAAGGACAAAGAAATTTTTGGCGACTTGTTTAAAAGTAGGCTGGACGGGGCGGTTTATGCCGACATTGCCTGGCCAATCCATAATGGCAAAATTCAAGCCGTACTCCTGTTCAGGATGAATCCCAGAATTGGCCTATTCCCCATTCTGCAATCATGGCCCTATGACAGCACAACTGAAGAATCTTTTTTATTTGAAGCGCGTGGGGATTCCGTGCTATTTCTAAGCGACCTGAAGTCACGGCCCGATGCCGCTCTTTCGTTCAAAATGGCTATGACCGCCAAAAACAACCCAGCCGTGCTGGCTATCCAAAACGGCCCTGGTTTTTATGAAGGGGTTGGCTATCATGGCCAACGTGTAATAGAATATATACAGTCCATAGCCGGTTCTTCCTGGTTTTTAGCAAGCAAAATAGACCGGGATGAATTATTTCAGCCAGTCCATAGACGGGTAAAAACCCTGGCGCTTATTCTTTCCCTGCTGTTTGTTTCACTTTCAACATTTTTATTTCTGATCATAAATTATCGGCGAAAGCATTTTTTCAGGCAACTGCTGGAAGATGAGCGCGAGCAGGCAGCTTTAAAAAGCCACTACGAGTACGTGGTGAAATATGCCAACGACATTATTTTACTTGAAGATGAAAACCTGAATATTATAGAGGCCAACCAACGGGCCCGGCAAACCTATCAGTACAGCCTGGAAGAGTTATTGAAAATGAAAATAACCGATTTGGTCGCCCCTGAGTCGAAAACACTCATTGAAAACCGGCTGAAAAATATTACCGAAAATGACGGCGCAATTGTAGAATCTATACATCAGCGTAAAGACGGTTCACTATTTTATGTAGAAATTAGTGCCAGGATTATCAAGATTGATGGCCGGGACTTTCTGCACCAAGTAATCCGCGACATAACAGAACGTAAACAGGCTGAAATTGCCCTGATCGAAAGCGAAGAGCGGTTTCGTACTACCCTGTACAGCACCGGGGATGCCATAATTACGACTGATGCCACCGGGGAAGTCCGGTACATGAACCCGGTAGCCGAAGAGCTTACGGATTGGAAAGAAGATGAAGCCGGTGGAAAACCAATCAGGGAAGTATTTAGTATTTTTAGCGAAGATACCTGCGAAGAAGTTGAATCCCCTGTTGACAAGGTACTTGAAAGAGGGATGATTGTTTTGCTGTCAGATCATACTTTCTTGAAATCAAAAAATGGCAAGGAAATACCTATTAGCGATAGCGGAGCTCCTATTCGTGATGCAGAAGGTAAAATTACAGGTGTAGTGCTGGTCTTCCGCGACGAATCAAAAGACCGTCTTGCCCAAAAAGCACTGGAAGAAAGCGAGCTTCATTTTCATAGCTTGTCAGATAATGCTCCGGTCGGTATTTTTCGTACTCGTCCGGACGGTTATACAACTTATGTAAATCCCAAATGGTGCCTGTTGTCGGGTATAACCGAAGAGGAGGCCATGGGCGATGGCTGGCTGACAGCCGTTCATCCGGATGACCGTGAAAATTTAGCCAATAAATGGGGAAAAGCCTGTCAAAACAAGGAGGTTTCGAACGCTGAATACCGTTTTCTTCATACCGACGGAACGACTGTATATGTATTGGGCCAGACTGTTCCCGAAATTAATTCCAACAGCCAAATCACAGGATTTATCGGTACGATAACCGATATCACCGACAGTAAACAAATGTTTGATGACCTTCGCGCAGCGAAAGAAAAGGCAGAAGAAAGCGACCGGTTAAAATCTGCATTTCTGGATACCATGTCGCACGAATTACGCACGCCATTAAATGCCGTTATCGGTTTTTCTAGCCTGATTGATCAAGAGTTGCCTTTAGAACAAATCACATCATTTGCCCAAATAATTAACAATAGCGGGAACAACCTGTTGGAAATTATTGAAGGAATATTTGATTTGGCCTTGTTGGAAAGCGGAGAAACTAAGTTGGAACAAAAACAATTCGATTTATCGGTTTTTATGGACAAGATATTTGATATTGCTAAAGCGGAGCAACGAAATGCGGGCAAACAGCAAATCGAAATAGTTTA
>JAMDDG010000160.1:0-714 GCA_023488865.1 Bacteroidota bacterium
CTGATCGGTCGCATCATGTACCAGTAAATCCTCTAATTTTACGCCACCTTCCCCAATTTGAACAACCCGGAGCTTTCCCTTGTCTAAAATGATCCCTTTGTCGCGGTTGTTGCCGAAAACCATAGGTTCACCGTGCTTTAGGAAGATTTGATGCTCCTCTCTCGTTTTTGGATCTGTAATTGCCTCATGGATACCATCGTTAAAAATCACACAGTTCTGAAGTACTTCGCAAACTGAAGCACCCTTGAACTTAGCCGCTTCTTCAAATACTTCCTGAGAATGTTTCAGGTTATTGTCGACGCAGCGTGCAAAAAAAGTACCACCAGCTCCAAGGACCAATCTTCCGGGTACGAAAGGGTCTTCGATAGTCCCCATCGGAGAGGTCTTGGTTACAAAACCGCGATCGGTAGTCGGAGAGTATTGACCTTTGGTTAAACCATAAATCTTGTTGTTGAACAGGACGATATTTAAATCGATATTTCTGCGGATGGCATGGATAAAGTGATTGCCTCCAATGGCCAAAGCATCTCCGTCGCCGGTAATCTCCCAAACTGTGAGCTTAGGATTGGCGCATTTGACGCCGGTTGCAATGGCTGCTGCACGTCCGTGAATGGTATGAAAACCATAAGTACTCATGTAATAAGGGAAGCGGGAAGAACACCCGATCCCGGAAATGACGGCAAAATCCTCGTGACGGACGCCAAGATTGGCCAT
>JAMDDG010000160.1:724-3391 GCA_023488865.1 Bacteroidota bacterium
AGATCCCAAAATGAGAGAGGAGCATCAAATCTTCCTCAAGCATGGCGAACCTATGGTTTTCGGCAACAACCGCGATAAAGGGATCATTTTAGACAAGGGAAAGCTCCGGGTTGTTCAAATTGGGGAAGGTGGCGTAAAATTAGAGGATTTACTGGTACATGATGCGACCGATCAGGATGGATTTTTACATCATTCGCTTATTAACATGAAGTTGCCTGATTTTCCGGTAGCTATGGGCGTCATTCGTGCGGTGCCTTCCAAAGTTTACGATCAGTCGATGGAAGCCCAGATTGCGGAGGCAAAATCAAAATCAAAGATCACTTCTGTTGACCAGCTTTTAACCAGCGGGAATACCTGGAAGGTTGAATAATAGGTTTGAAATGAGGTTGCATAATTTGTAACTTTCTGTCGTTTAAGTTATTTGAATGTTAAAATGGTGTGGTTGGTAACTTCTAACCACATCATTTTTGCAGATAGAATACCTGTCTTAGTTCCAGCAGGGAACATTCGCTGGCTTTTCTGCAAAATATTAATTGCGCCGTATAAGTACCCTCCGTGGTAAATTTATTACCTAACTAAGATTTAGATTCCGGACGGAATAAAAGGAATATTGAAAATAGAAATTAACGGAATTTGAAGAATTTCTAAAGGAGTATTTTTTTATGGATAAAGCATTAGAAAATGCAAAAACGATTCTTTGGGCACAGCAAAAGTGGCCGGGAATCTATTATTTTAAGTTTATTGTACCGAATGACAAGGTGAAACTGGAGTTGGTTAGGAAGTTGTTTCAATTTGAGGACCAAATCACCTACCGAACCTCCAAAGACATTCGGTTTATCTCCCTTTCCTGCAAGCAGGAGATGAAAAATCCGGACGAAGTGCTGGCGGTCTATCAAAAAGCGGGAGAGATTGAGGGGGTTATTTCGCTGTGAGAATGAGGGAGAGAAGATGAGAACTGGGTGTATGGGAAAATGAGACCGGTCCCTGAGCGAAGTCGAAGGGGCGAGTGCGACTCCAACGATTTTTTGTTTGAAATGTTTGAAGGGTTTATAAAGTTTGTAGGGTTGTTTCCGGAGTTAAACATTCCCCTTTGACTTCGATAACGGACCAAAATATTTTCTTCTTAATTCGTGTAATTGGTGTAATTCGTGGTTGGGAGGGGTTTTAATCTGGAATCAAAAATTATATTATGTATCAATCAAAATTCAAACCAGCTTTGAGGCGTTCTGCGCTATCGTCGTTATTTCTAATTATTTCTTTTGTTTCCCTTGTTGCACAAACGCTGCAGGAGCGGATCAAGGCATTGCCCGATATCATCTCGGTAGAAAAGATGGAACAAAATCCTTTTTTCAGCGAGGCTTATGTGGTCAATGTCAAACAACCCATCGATCACCAACATCCTGATAAGGGATATTTCCCGCAAAGGGTAGTGATTTCGCATCTTTCGTACGACCGCCCGGTGGTTTTTATCACAGAAGGATACGGTGGCGGCTACGCAATAGGTAGCAGGTACCTCAATGAGCTCTGTCCGATCCTGCAGGCCAATCAGCTATTTGTGGAACACCGCTATTTTGGTACTTCTCATCCGGATTCGATTAACTGGCGCGACCTGACCGTCGAAAATGCAGCCGCTGATCAACACCATGTTTTGCAGCTTTTTAAACAGATATATTCCCAAAAATGGGTGAGTACCGGTATCAGCAAAGGGGGGGAAACGACCCTTTATCACCGCATGCTCTACCCCGACGATGTGGAGGTTTCTGTTCCTTACGTAGCGCCCCTGAATTTCTCGGTAGAGGAAAAAAGACATCCTCATTTTATTGAGAAAGAGGTAAGTAACAGGCATGACCGGAAATCGGTCAAGGAATTTCAACTGGAAGTGCTGAAGCGAAAAGATCGGCTGATGCCCCTGTTTGAGCAGTTGTGCAAAGAGAAAAATTATCATTTCAGGGCCCCCGAAAGGGAAATCTATGATTATTCTGTTTTGGAATTTTCTTTCTCGTTCTGGCAATGGGGACATTCAATCAAAGAGATACCCGCGCTGACAGTTTCGGATAAAGTTTTGTTTGATTATTGGCAGAAAGTAAGTTCCTGCAATTATTTTGATATTGAGAGCGGAAAGGCAAATGCCCCGTTCTTTGTGCAGGCACACAGACAGCTGGGTTATTACGCCTACGACACCAGGCCATTTAGAAAAGTGATTGAGACCAAGGATATGAGCGGATACATCGAAAAATTGTTCCTGGAGAAAGACCAGATTTTTCCCTACGACCCTGAGATGAGCAAGGAGACCGATCGTTATCTGAAGGGCAAAGCTACCAAAGTCCTGCTGATTTATGGTGGCATTGATCCCTGGTCGGCCTCTGCCGCAACCGGCGGCAAAAATCCCGGGGTGGTGAAGCTGGTCCAACCAGGCGGGTGCCACAAGAGCAGGATCTCAAATATGCCTGAACCACTCAAGCAAAAGGCAATAGATCTACTAAACGATTGGATGAAATAATATAATTGTCAAATCTCGCCTTGAGTCCTTCGTGAGAACTTTTGAGCCCTTTGTGGTGAAGCATAAAAACTTAACCACAAAGGTAACGAAGGATAGCACAAAGGAAACACAAAGTGTTTTGTTAATTAGACGATGTTGTTTTACAAATCCTGATTTATCTCTTTTGC
>JAMDDG010000348.1 GCA_023488865.1 Bacteroidota bacterium
AAGATAAGGAGGATGGCAGTTTAAACCAGGAAGGGACAATCCTAACATGGCCTGAAGCAAACCATCACGGTAAAAAGGTAAGCTTAAGGCAGTTTCAGGATGAATGGCCCAGGGTATCTTCCTTCGTTTACAATCAAAATGAAGAATATGCCTGGGTAACGGCAAGTAATCCAGGCAAAAAACTCATGCTGGGATACTTATGGAAGACAAGGGATTATCCCTGGATCAATTTTTGGCGTTCGATGGAAGGCGGCGTTCCCATGGCTTTCGGGATGGAATTCGGGACTACCGGGTTACATGAACCATTCCCCGTGGTAGCTAAAAAAGGTAAAATTTTTGACCGTAATATTTATGACTTTATCGATGCCAACGAGGTCATCAGTAAATCATTTATCGCTTTTTTAGCTAAAATCCCGGAAGATTATAAAGGCGTTGAAAAAATCGAAGTCAACGGTCCATCCTTTATTATAAAAGAAAAAGACGGGATTTCCAGGGATATAACCTATCATCATAAATAAACAACCTTCAAAATTAAAAATATGATGAGATGCAAATAAGAAAGATAATTGCTCCGATACGATTAATGGTTTTGTTGTGTTGTTTGATTTCCCCAAAAACTTATGGTCAGGCGCCCAATCAACTTAGTTTGTCGGGTAAATGGAAAGTAACCTGGAATGATGGTAACCATGGCCCCAATAATATTGAGAGGTTTAGCAGCATAAATCCTTTAAAAGACACCCTGCGCTATATGGATGTTGACGTCCCGATGGACCTTAATGTGGCCATGCAGAAGAAAGGGATGGCTGGCGACCTGAACTATGGGATGAACTATTTGTCGGCACGATGGGTAAGTGAGCAGTACTGGCAATATTACAAGCAGTTCAGTGTACCCAGGGAAACTTTAAACAAACCGGCATGGCTGAAATTTGGCCGGCTCGATTATTCCGCAAGTATTTACCTGAATGGCGAGCTGATAGGACGGAGTGGGAACGCTTTCATCCCTTGCCTGATAGATGTTACGGGAAAACTTAAGGTAGGTAAGAATATACTGACAGTCGGCATTGAAAGCGGACTGTATGATGTAGCGGACAAGAATTTATCCGGCTACAATAATTCCCTGGGCGTTTATCTAAACAAACGGCAATGGTTGAGAAAACCACAATACCAGTTCTCATGGGACTGGAACCCGATGTTAATCAATGTGGGCATTACCGGGGATGTGTCCCTTCTATGGCATGATGATGTAAGGTTGGATAACATCGTCCCCTGGATAAAGATGGGCGATGACCTGTCATCGGCTGACCTTACTATACGATCTTTCATTGAAGGGACAAAGCCAGGCAGTGAGTTGACGATTGAAGCTACATTGGTTGAAACCGGGCAGAAAACTACCGAACAGATAAATGTCACAAAAGGCATTAAGCCCTATGAACTAAAGATGAAGGTCAACAAGCCAAAGTTATGGTGGCCTGTCGGGCAGGGTGATCCAAATTTATATACGCTTAGGGTTAATATAAAAAAAGATGGGAAAGTGATAGGTTCCGGTTTCCGGAAAATTGGGTTCCGGAAAATAGAGGTTGACCGGTCCCAACACCCGGTTGAAGGGAATTATTTTACAATAAAGGTAAATAACCGTCCTGTTTTCATGAAGGGCGGTAATTGGGTTCCGGCAGACATGATCTACAGCAGCGTTGACAGGCAACGGCTCGAAAAACTGGTGGATATGGCAGTTGATGCTAATTTTAATATATTTCGCATTTGGGGAGGGGGACTATTTGCAGGGAATGACCTACTGGAGCTATGCGATGAAAAGGGATTGGTAGTCTGGCATGATTTCCTTTTTGCAGGTTCCAAATATCCTGGCGATGATATTGATTTTTATAATAACGTGAAAAGGGAAGTAACCTGGGCCGTAAGGGAATTTGCTTACCATCCATCTTTAATTGTCTGGTGTGGAAACAATGAACTGGAATGGGGAACGTGGGGAGGTTATGTAAACAGTGGAAAAGTGGTCCCGGATTATCTTATTTACCACCATCTAATTCCTGTTATAATGAAGAAAGAGGATCCTTACCGGTTCTACTGGCCCAGTTCACCCTATTCGGAAAATCATGAATTTCCCAATAGCCCGATAACAGGCGACCAGCACCCATGGGGGGTTTCGCTGCAAAAAGACAGTACAAATATGTGGGCTTACCGGCAATACGTTGACCGTTTTCCGAACGAAGGAGGGGTCCTTGGTGCAAGTTCCCCTGCTACATTACGACAGTTCCTGCCGCCTGGAGAGCAATTTATCCGTTCCTTTTCATGGGATTTGCATGATAACAGGATGAACTTCTTAACCGATAAAAAAGGAGTAACCTATAAATTTGTAGAAGATTGGCTTGGTAAAGATTATACGAAAATGGGTTTTGACGATTATGCCTTTGCCAGCGCGTTGCTTCAGGCAGAAGGGTTAACGGAGTATATCAATAATTATCACAGGCGGATGTACAGCAGTTCAAGCGCCATATTCTGGATGTACAACGACTCCTGGCCGGTTACTCACGGATGGACAATTGTAGATTATTATCTGCGGAAGAAACTTGCTTATCATCCCGTCAGGAGAGCATTTGAACAAATTTGTGCCGTGGTGGCAGAGGAAGGTAATAAGATCAATATCTATGGGGTAAACGACAAACAGCAACCGTGGAAAGGCAAACTTCAGTATGGCCTGTTTGAGACCAGTGGAAAGTCTTCTTTTAACGAATCTAAAAATGTCACCCTGCCCCCAAATACGTCAACGATAATTGCTTCTTTCGAAAAGGATATTTTTGAAAAGGCAGGATATAAAAATCATGGGGCATTTGCTGTATTGGAAGATAAAGGGGCAATAATTTCGCAGCACAGGTTGTTCCTGGCGAAATTTAAAGACCTTGTTCTGCAAAAACCCCAGATTTCAATCAAACAAAGCGGGGACAAGGCCGTCCTGACTTCTCCTGTTTATGTGTGGGGGACCTGTCTTGACATCAATGGGGAATCAGATATCAGCGACAATTGTTTTGACCTTCTCCCGGGTATTCCTTATACGGTCAATCTTAAGAAAGATGAAAAGGTCGAAGTCAGGATGACGGGCAATGACTTGATGATCAATCGATAAATATGAGTGATAAACAAACTATGTAATATTCATGCTCATGTCCGGATCAGTTACCGCATGTAATGGTTTATTAAAAAAGATGTAATGGTTTATTAAAAAAATTTAAATAATACGATAAAATGAATAAAAATACTTCTATTTTCAAGGTAATGCCCGTCCTGTTCGGGTTTTTCATTATGGGCCTGGTTGATTTGGTCGGGATAGCGACCAACTATGTGAAACAGGATTTCGCGTTAAGCG
>JAMDDG010000167.1 GCA_023488865.1 Bacteroidota bacterium
CAACGACCGGTCGATGTACAATTTCTCGTTGGCCACCACTACTTTGGTAGCTTCGATATTTTCGAAGCTACGTATCTCGCTCTTCCTTTCACGCCCCTTGCCAAACTTGGTTTTCAGGTGTTCGTACCAGGCAATTGTATAGGGAATAATGTGTTCAATGTTGCGCTGGGTTTCTGCAATTTCATTTTCGATGGAGAGAATAAGCTCGTCGGCCTTAAGGGTATTAAATTTAAGGATCCGGCCCATTTTGATCTCCATCAGCCGAAGGATATCCTCCTTTGTAATCTCCCGTTTGAACTTAGGTTTCCAGGGATCCAGCCTTTTGTCGATATGGGCGACGGCTTCGTCCATGCTGGCAGAATCCTCAAAGGCCTTGTCCTTGTATAAGCGTTCTTCAATGAAGATTTTTTCGAGGGAGGAAAAATGCCACTGTTCTTCCAGCTCCCCTTTGTGGATCTCCAGCTCCAGTTTTAATAGTTCCACCGTGTTGTTGACCGATCTTACCAGGATTTCGCTGACCGGCATAAAGTGCGGTTTGTCGTCTTCGATGATGCACGAGTTGGGCGAAACGGAAACCTCGCAATCGGTGAAGGCATAAAGGGCGTCGATGGTTTTGTCTGAACTCGTACCCGGAAGCAGGTGGACGAGTATTTCTACATTGGCCGCGGTATTGTCATCGATTTTCCGGATCTTGATTTTCCCTTTTTCATAAGCTTTGATGATCGTTTCGATCACGGAAGAAGTGGTCTTTCCAAACGGAATTTCGGTTATGACCAAGGTTTTGTTGTCGAGCTTCTCAATCTTGGCCCGGATCTTTATCGCACCTCCGCGCAAGCCGTCGTTGTATTTTGATACATCAAGAAATCCCCCGGTAGGAAAGTCTGGAAATAGTTCGAAAGGTTCATTCTTCAAATGAGCAACTGAAGCATCAATCAACTCAATGAAGTTGTGGGGCAGTATTTTGGAGGCAAGGCCTACGGCGATCCCTTCAACACCCTGGGCCAATAACAACGGAAACTTAGCGGGCAGGGTGACCGGTTCCCGGTTCCTGCCATCGTAGGAGAGTTGCCATTTGGTCGTTTTGGGATTGAAAAGCACCTCCAGGGCAAATTTTGAAAGGCGTGCTTCGATGTAGCGGGGGGCAGCAGCCCCGTCGCCGGTATGGATATTTCCCCAGTTGCCCTGGGTGTCGATCAGCAAATCTTTTTGCCCTAACTGGACCAACGCATCCCCGATGGAGGCATCCCCGTGAGGGTGGTACATCATGGTTTGCCCGATGATGTTGGCCACCTTGGTGTAGCGGCCATCGTCCATCTGTTTCATGGCATGGAGAATCCTGCGCTGCACCGGCTTCAATCCATCGTTGACATACGGCACAGCCCGTTCGAGAATGACATAAGAGGCATAATCGAGAAACCAGTGCTGGTACATCGACGACAAATAAATGATGTGGTGCAGTTCTTTCTTTTCCCCCTGATCTACCTTATCCGGTATGAGTTCGTCGGGCAAAAGTTCTCCTTCGTTGGCCATTTAAAATGTTTGTGTTGTTATTGAAGTTGAAACGTATCGAAATAAGTTGAAACGTATCGAAATAAGTTGGAATAAATAGATATAAGTTGAAATAAATAGATATAAATAGTAATAAGTTGCAGGTTAAATTTTGAATTATTTCCATCTATTTCCATCTATTTTCTTTCCTATACCTCATCCTTCTCCACATGCAGGTTTTCGATGATAAAATCCTGCCGGTCGGGGGTATTTTTTCCCATGTAAAATTCGAGCATCTCAACGATAGATTCATTTTTATTCAAAATTACCGGATCCAGACGGATCTGTTCGCCGATGAAATTCTTGAATTCATCGGGTGAAATCTCGCCAAGCCCTTTGAACCGGGTAATCTCTACGCCGGAACCCAACATCTTGGTGGCGACATCACGCTCAAGTTCAGAATAGCAGTATTCGGTCCTTTTTTTATTTCGTACCCTGAAAAGCGGGGTTTGCAGGATGTACAAATGGCCTCTCCGGATCAGTTCGGGAAAAAATTGCAGGAAGAAAGTAATCAGCAGCAGGCGGATATGCATCCCGTCCACATCGGCATCGGTGGCGATAATGACTTTATTGTACCGGAGTTCGTCGATGCCTTCCTCGATGTTTAAGGCAGCCTGTAACAGGTTAAATTCTTCGTTTTCGTAAACGATTTTCTTGGTCAGGCCGTAAGAATTAAGCGGTTTACCACGAAGACTGAAAACGGCTTGCGTATTGACGTCCCTCGATTTGGTAATGGAGCCGCTGGCCGAATCCCCCTCGGTGATGAAGATGGAGCTGTTTTCTTTGTTTTCGCCGGGAGTATTGTAGTGTGCGCGACAATCCCGCAGCTTTTTGTTGTGCAGGCTAACTTTTTTGGCCCGCTGTTTGGCCAGTTTCTGGATGCCGGAGATGGCTTTTCGTTCCCTTTCCGATTCCTGGATGCGGTGTAACAAAACTTCTGCGGTCTGTGGGTTTTTGTGAAGATAATTGCCTAACTCTTTCTGGATAAAATTCATCACAAAGTTACGCACCGAAATGCCATCCGGAGAAATATCCTTTGATCCGAGTTTGGTTTTTGTCTGTGATTCGAAAACCGGCTCTTCCACTTTTATACTGATGGCCGCAACAATGGAAGCGCGGATATCGGAGGCATCGAACTCTTTTTTGTAGAAGTCGCGGATGGTTTTGATCAGCGCTTCCCGGAAAGCAGCCAGGTGTGTGCCTCCCTGTACCGTATGTTGTCCGTTGACAAACGAATAGTAGTCCTCGCCGTATTGGTTTCCGTGGGTGATGGCGCTCTCGATGTCCTCCCCTTTGAGATGGATGATAGGGTAGAGGGGTTCCTGTCCGATATTTTCGTTTAGCAGGTCGTACAGTCCATTTTTGGAGAGGTATTTTTCACCGTTGTAGTTGAGGGTCAGTCCGGCATTCAGGTAAGTATAATTTTTTAGCATGGCCACCACATACTCGTCGATGTAGTGGTAAGTCCTGAAAATATCTTCATCCGGCGTGAAGGTGACAGTCGTACCGTTTGGTTCTTCCGTCGGAATTTCCTCATTGTCTGCAACGACGTCACCTCTGGAGAAATCGATGGTTTTTTGTCTTCCGTCGCGGACTGATTTTATCGAAAAGGAGACCGAAAGGGCATTGACGGCTTTGATACCAACCCCATTGAGGCCGACAGATTTTTTAAATGCCTTGGAGTCGTATTTGGCTCCGGTATTCATCCGGGCAGCTACATCCATCAGCTTTCCTAACGGGATTCCGCGACCGAAATCACGGACCGAAATCAGTTGGTCCGAAACGTGGATGTCGATCTTCTTACCATTGCCCATCATAAACT
>JAMDDG010000211.1 GCA_023488865.1 Bacteroidota bacterium
TTAAACGTCAGGGTATCGCTGACAAATGTCGGACCGTTGGTAAAAGGAACCAGCTTATCTCCCACTTTCACTTCCGTCAGCAAACCTGTTTTCTTGCTGAATTGGGCCGTTGTTTTACCGGATGTAAGAAGTAGGAACTCCCCTTTGTCGACTCCTTTTACTTCGTCCTGTGTGTTTTTGACGATCCTGTTTTTCAGCTCCTCCGGCTGGACAATATTCCACGACCATCTGTTGATCAACCGACCATGCGGATCGGTGGCGGTGAGGTAAAGTGCATCATATTCGTGCCATTTTTGCGGAAGCGCCATTTTCAGCACGCCGCTGTCGCCCACGGCAATATTGGGTGCAGTCAGCCCGACGGAGACTTTCTGTATCTTCATTTCAGGGAAATTGCCGGTAAATTTCACCAGTTCGCCACTGAAACTGCACTGGTTGAAATTGGTGTACAAAAAACGGTTGTCTACCTTGATTTTGCCGTCGAACGAGCCATCTATCTTCACCGTTTTAACCTGCACCGGCGACCAAATTTCGCGAATGGTATAAAAGCTGCCCTCCTTTTCCCGGTAGGGCCCGAGGATACCGTCGGGAGCGTTGTTGCCGTGCGTAAGGATATGCTTCGAGGTAAACCGGCCTGTAGATGCCGCCAAAAACCCAGAAGTCGCCCCGGCGCTCGGCTTTGTTAACGCTAAAATCGGAGGATTCTTTGCTTACGGTTACTTCAAGCAGGTTCTTGTCCCCAAAATTCAAAAGCTTGGAAATATCGTAACGAAAGAGGTAGAAAGCACCCTGGTGAATTGCCCCGGCCGTTTTGCCGTTGATTTTCACCTCGGTATCGGTCATGGAACCTTCGAAAGCAATGTAAACCTGTTTCTTTTTCCAGGTTTTTGGTACGTTAAAACTGTATTTGTAGAGTCCCTGTTCGTTGTTGTAGATCTTTTCGTTCTGTCCGTAGTTAAACCCGCCGAAACCCTGCATTTCCCAGTTGGAAGGTACTTGGATGGTAGTCCAGATGCCGCTTTTCATTCCCTTGGTACAAAAAAAGTCCCAGGTTACGGTATGGTCTTTGTCGGTACCGGACAAGTATTGGATTTCGGTTTTCTGAGCAAAAGAAACTATAGAAAACGCACAGAAAAGGAACAGAAAAAATAAACTTCTCATCAGTATAAATTTTGGTTCAATTGGTTTTTATTTCGCAAAAATATTTGATTTATTGCTTGATTTATTCAATTTCAAGTTCCACAACCTGCTCCTTCAGCCAAGGCGAAGTAAAGGTTACTTTGGCCGTCCCCTTCTTTCCTGTCGACTGGAGATAGGCAATCATTTTGCCTTGGAATACCCTTTGTTTGTTGTCGGTATAATCGCCCATATCGGCAGAGTTGCTGGCCTCCAATCCAAGCAGTCCGGAAGTGAAGCCCCTTGATGGCCAGCGATGGGACTCTCCCAGGTAATCGATCCCTGTCCAAAGAAATTGGCCAAAGATATAATCGTTGTCGCGAACGGCTTTCCAGGCATCCATGGAGTAACCGTTTTCACTACCGTAGAAGATTCGTTTGGGATAGGTGGCATGGTCTTTGGCATACCTGTTTTCGGTGTAATTGTACCCGACAACATCAAGGGCGCCGGGATAATCTGTCTCGTTCGACATTACAGGGCCGGCCAGCGCAGCGGTTACCGGTCTCGAAGTATCCTGTTTCCTGACTACAGCGGCCAGACGTTTGGCAATCGTGCCTAATCGCTCGGCATTGGGATGATCTTTTAAATAGCCGTGGGTGTGCTGCTGCCCGATCCCCTCTTTGTCCAAAATAGGGTGGGTATATGGATCGTTGGGATAATCCACCTCATTGCCGATGCTCCACATAAAAACAGACGGGTGGTTCCGGTCGCGGAGAACCAGGTCGCGCAGATCCGTTTCTCCCCATTTTTCAAAAAATTCGGCAGGACCATCAAAACCCGGTGTACCCACGTTCCAGCCTTCAATCCATTTCTTTTTGGGGAATTCCCATTCGTCGAAACCTTCGTCCAAAACCAACATCCCCAGTTTGTCGCAGAGGTCGTAAAGATCCGGCGACTGGGGGTTATGGCTGCCCCTGATCGCATTGCAGCCAATAGATTTCAAGGTAATTAATCTTCTTTCCAATACCTCTTTGGGCACAGCGGACCCCAGGCATCCGGCATCGTGGTGCAAACATACCCCTTTCACCTTCATCGATTTTCCGTTGAGCGAAAAGCCTTTGTCGGCATCAAATCCGAGCGTCCGGATACCTACATTTTCAACCGACTGATCGATCAATTTGCCATCCTTGTAAACGGAGGTAGTTAGCTGATAGAGATAGGGCGCATCAACCGACCACAAATTGGGTTGGTTCACGGTCAAATCCTGGTTGGCCGTTCCATCCTTTCCGGACGGCACCATCAATTTCCCGGATATTTTGGCTTTGCTTTTCCGCTCTTTGTCCAATAGTTCCTGAACAATCGTCAGCGCGGCAGGATGATCCGTCGTATTCTTCACGGTAGTTTGAACATGGACTGCCGATTTCTTGTCGCTCAATGCCTTGGTAGTGTAGTAAACTCCCCACAAGTCGAGGTGAACGGGATTTTTTTCGATCAGGTAGACATCGCGGTAGATACCCGACCCGGTGTACCAGCGCGAATCGGCCGATTTGCTGTGATCGACGCGGACGGCAAGGATATTTTTCCCACCGAATTTGAGGTACGGCGTAAGGTCATACTCGCAGGAGATATAGCCATTGGGGCGCATCCCGAGGGAAACCCCGTTGATAAATACTTCGCCGTTGCGGTAGATACCTTCAAAATAGACATATATTTTTTTATCCTTCTGATTTAAAGGAATATCGAGTACCTTCCGGTACCACGCAATACCACCCGGCAGGTAACCCGTGCAGCTTGCCAGGCATTGGCTGAGCGGGCCTTCCACGCTCCAGTCGTGCGGCAAATCCAGGATCCGCCATTTCGAATCGTCAAAATCGGGCGAGGCAGCTTTGGGAAAATCTCCTTTTTGAAATTTCCAGTTATCGTTGATTTTTAAGGGTTCCCGGTAGGTTACCTGAGCCAATAAATGAGCAGAAATAAATAAAAAAAGAAGTAATCCAGTTACCCTTTTTAGCCTCGCCTGTGTTACCCTGTCAAAAAAATTGTTCACTTGAGTATTATTAAGTAGTTGAATAATAAAATATTGAGTCTATTGGGAAAAGTCGCCTTTTGCCACCAAGGCACCAAGACACCAAGCTTCACCAAGAATATGATGTTGATATTTAAAACTTTGTGAAACTTGGTGTCTTGGTGGCTTAGTGGCATTTTTGATTTTTAGGGCTTTTCGCAGTGCTTTACATTATTCTGATA
>JAMDDG010000345.1 GCA_023488865.1 Bacteroidota bacterium
GTTTTGATGGTCAAGGCTCCTTTGAAATTCTCAATGGCTTCGGGATATTTCTGTCCCGCCACATTGGCATCCCCGGCTGCAAGAAAGCGGTTATATTGAGCTTCGAGATTCGCTTTATCGGCATTCAATTTAGCCAGTAACTGTTCTGCATTGGCTAATTTTTTGGTTGCAACGGCATCTCCGGCTTTAATTGCCAATGCACCCTTGAAATTGTCGATGGCATCAGGATACTTTTGAGCAGATACGTTAGCATCCCCGGATGCCAGCAGGCTGTTAAATTCTGCTTCCAATTTGGCTTTATCGGCATTGATTTTAGTCAACAAATATTCCGCATTGGCCAGTCTTTCAGAAGCTGTTTTGTCTCCAGCTTTGATTGCAAGCGCACCTTTAAAATTGGCAATGGCTTCAGGGTATTTTTGATTGTTCACATTCTCGTCACCAACTGCCAGTAAACGGTTAAACGCTGCCTCCTGCTTCGCTTTTTCTTCATTCAGGTTCGTTAAAAGTTGTTCGGCCCTGGTTAATTTTGCAGTTGCAACGGCATCTCCGGCTTTGATTGCCAATGCACGCTTGAAATTGTCGATAGCATCAGGATACTTTTGAGCAGATACATTGGCATCCCCGGCAGCCAACAAACGGTTAAATTCGGCTTCCAATTTGGCTTTTTCACCATTAACATTGTCCAGCAACTGCTCAGCATTGGTCAGTTTATCGGATGCAACCTGGTTCCCGGGTTTTATGGCTAAGGCTGCTTTAAAATTATCAATAGCTTCAGGATACTTTTGATTGGAGACATTTGCATCCCCGGTTGCCAGTAATTTATTGAATTCAGCATCCAACAAAGCGTCTTTCTCAAGATTTTTCAGATCGGATGCCAGTTCTTTTAATTTGGGCTTAATAAATTGATCATTTTTTCGAAGCGCCAACGCTTCCTCGTAAGCATGAATGGCCTCCCTGATCTGATTATTCTTTTCAAAATCAAGGGCCTCGGCCATTTTTTTGTTGAAAAGTTCATCTTCATGTGCCTTGACAGCCTGATCAATCTCTCTTCTTATCTCTTTGTCGTCAATAAAGATGTCTGAATCAAAATTGTCTAATTTTCCTTTCGGTGAATAGCATATTTTACCTACTGTCTTCCCTTCAAAACTCAGCGTCACGTCAGGAACTTTTTTGTAAATGGTGACAACCATTGGAAAGGGAGGAAAAATGCTGTCGGCCTCCCAAACTTTCTGAGGTATCACCGTCGATATATCAATGTCTTTGGAATAATGACCCTCTTTGACTACTGTTAAACGATATTCAGAAAAGTATTTAAGGTCAAATTCAAATTTCCCGTTTGAATTGACGGTAGTACTGTTCTCCGTTGCTTTGGTCGTTAAATTGGTCAATGAGACAACAGATCCTGTTGGCTCCCCATTATCCACCCTGATCCTGCCTGATATATGAAAATTACCCGTATTTTTTTGCGCGGCCGACCCAAAGGCGATCAGAAGCAAAACAATAAGTAATTTACTTTGGCGGATGGCGTTGGAGATCATATTATGCAGATTAATTTAGCAGGTTGTTCCTCAATCATACAGCAATATTACAAAATTGATTTAACTTCAAATTGTACTCCTGCAGTTTTTACGGCTAAATTTTGGCAAAATTCAAAGATTTACTCTTTAATTTTCTGGAGATCAGATAATTTAGAATGGAAGATTCCGTAACTAAAATAGAGCAACAGTCCGATTACCAACCAAATACCAAATCTGGCCCAGTTGGTAATACCCAGTTGGCTCATCAGGTAAAAATTTGTCAGGAGACCAATAACCGGAATAAATGACCATGATTTCACCATTGCCAGTATTGAAATAACTATGGCGGTCAAACCAAACAACAGATAAGGCAGTGAATGGACGGAGAACGTACTGAAATAGTGACTGAAATCAGGCAAGCCGTTATTTGAAACAGAAATTAGCAGTAACGCCAGAACCAGCAAAGGGGGCATAAAGTACCGGCTGTTCAAATAAGGAACGACAAATCCATTTTTATTCCTCTCTTTGAGCCCTTTGGGATTTACAACCAGGATTCCTCCCGATACCAATATGAAAGCAAACAACGTTCCGATACTGGTCAGGTCGGTCACTTCAGTCAGGTTCATAAAAAGGGAAGGCAGGGCCACGATAATTCCGGTTACGATAGTCGAAAATCCAGGCGTTCTGTATTTTGGGTGTAACTTTGCAAAGATGGGCGGTAAAAGGCCATCGCGGCTCATGCTCATCCAGATACGTGGTTGTCCCAATTGAAAAACCAGAAGGACACTGGCCATGGCAACTACCGCGCTAACGGCAATTATCCCAGATAATTTGGCCAGATGCAGTTTGGCAAAAACAAAAGCCAACGGATCGGCAACTCCCAGCTGATCATAAGAAACCATACCTGTTAAGACCAGACTAACAAGCACATACAAAACTGTGGAAATAAAGAGGGCATAAAACATTGATCGCGGAAGATCTTTTTTGGGATTTTTGCACTCTTCGGCAGTCGTTGATATCGCATCAAATCCGATATAGGCAAAAAATACGCCGGAAACGCCTTTTAACACTCCAGGTAAACCATTGGGGGCAAAAGGTGACCAATTTGCAGGATCGACATAAAATGCCCCGGCCGCAATTACTAAGATAAGAACGCCAATTTTCAGCAAAACCATCAGATTGTTGGCCCTCTTTGACTCCCTGATCCCAATGTAACAAAGCCAGGTGATGGCCACAACGATCATAAAAGCAGGTATGTCGGCGATCAAACGCAAATTGAATAGCTGTGGCGCAGTAGTCCAGGCCTGGTATGCCTCATTCAATGCCGGATTTAAATCTGTCAGGGACGAACCTTTCTGGAGCAAAAGTACTGCTTCGTGGTATCCCCTTAGCGCGGTAAGATAATCTGTTGTCAGGAATGAAGACATATGTAGCCCAAGTCCATCAAGCAGACCGGTAAAATAACCTGACCACGAGATGGCTACCGCGATGTTCCCGATGGCATATTCCATGATCAGGTCCCATCCGATAATCCATGCAATCAGTTCACCAAAACTGGCGTAAGCATATGTATAAGCACTGCCGCTGATGGGGATAGATGACGCAAACTCGGCATAACACATGGCTGAAAGCCCGCAGGCTACCGCAGTAAAAACAAAGAGAAGCGAAACCGCCGGACCACCTGTTGCCGCCGCATTTCCGATCGTACTAAAAATTCCTGCCCCAACAATTGCTGCAACCCCTAACGCCGTCAGGTCGACTACTCCCAACGTACGTTTCATGCCGGTACCGTGAAGTGTCAGATATGACGAATCGTGCAAGATCATGGAGATGGATTTTTTCCTGAAGAGGTTGCCGGTTCTCATGAAAAGGAAATAAAGTGACTTTAGTACCTTATTTTACGATCGCGTAAAAGCAACGCACGGGTGAATTAACTTTCCCTTCAGCCACCAGTTTTTTAATCACTTTGTCCACCTCTTTTTTTTCTACACCCGAGGCTTCGGCTATTTCACCACCCTTCATCGGTTTGCCCGATTTCTCCATTGCTTTGAGGATTGCATCTTTTGCTTCCATAGTTGTAAATTTTATAATTTAGAAACCCTGTTTAACAAATAATGATCTGCCAGGACCAAAGCCGCCATCGCTTCCACAATAGGTACTGCCCGTGGTAAGACACAGGGGTCGTGTCGTCCTTTGACATTTACAACAGCTTCATTACCATGTATATCTACTGTATTTTGTTCTTTTAGTAAGGTTGCAATCGGTTTAAAAGCCACCTTCCAATAGATATCTTCCCCGTTGGAGATACCCCCCTGAACACCTCCCGAATGGTTGGTTAAAGTCCTGATTCCTTTCTCTGAAGGAACATAAATATCGTTGTGTTGCGATCCGGTAAGCTTGGTTCCTTCAAATCCTGAACCGTATTCAAAACCCTTCACCGCATTGATACCCAACATCGCAAATCCTAAATCTGCATGCAATTTGTTGAAGACCGGCCCTCCCCAACCGACAGGCACGCCAGTAGCTACGCCGGTGATAACTCCCCCAACCGTATCGTGATTTCTGCCTGCTTCCTCAATTCTTTGGATCATTCGCCCTGCAGTTTCAGTATCAGGGCACCTGACAATATTGGTCTCAGTCTGGCTGAGATCCAGCTCAAGGTATGACCTTTCTACACTTATCTCCCCAACGCTGGAAACATAGGCCTGTATGTTGATACCCACCGTTGCCAACAATTGCTTAGCCAAAGAACCGGCAACCACCCGCGCAATAGTCTCCCTTGCAGACGAACGGCCTCCTCCGCGATAATCCCTGACACCGTATTTCTGATCATACGTAAAATCCGCATGAGAGGGACGGTATAAATCTTTGATATTGGAATAATCGCCCGAATGTTGGTCTTTATTCCTTACCAGGAAGCCGATAGGTGTTCCTGTTGTAGTCCCGTCAAAAATACCCGATAGAAACTCTACCTGATCAGACTCTTGTCTTGAGGTAGTAATGTGGGATTGCCCGGGTTTTCTTCGGTCCAGATCAGCCTGGATCAGACCGATGTCTATTTTTAGTCCGGCAGGGCAGCCGTCTATAACTCCGCCGATACCAATGCCATGAGACTCGCCGTAGGAAGTCAGGGTAAATATTTTTCCAAAACTGTTCAAGTCGAAGGTTTTTAAATCAGGATAAAATTATTCAACTTTTCGGTTATTTCCTCATTTGACCACCGTTGTTTTGCAAGGTTTAATCAAAAAATAAAAATCCCGAATGAAATCACCCGGGATCAATCAATTATTTCGAATTTACGGTATCGTAGTTCTAGTTGCAACCGCAACCACCTCCGCAACCTGATCCAGATTCACCACTGCCACAATCAGAATCGCCACAACCATCGCTGCCACAGCTGCTTCCGCATCCACAACCTCCAGTGCTGTAAGCCGCATTTAGTTCATCTGCGGTAGCCTCACGAACTTCTATGACCTTTCCGGTAAAGTGCAGATCTTCACCAGCCAGTGGATGGTTAAAATCCATTGTGACAGTCTCATTCTGGACTGATACAACAATACCATCCATGCGTTGGCCATGTGCAGACATCATTGGGACACTGTTCCCCGGTGTAAGCAAGGTATCATCAACTTTACCGTCAATCTTGAAAATGTCGAGCGGTAATTCAACGACTGCCTCTTCATTAATTTCACCATACCCGTTGGCAGCTGGTATAGCTATCTCAAATTTTTCTCCGGTCTTTTTCCCAATCAGCTGTTCTTCAAAAGCCGGGATCATCAATCCTGCACCATGCAGAAAAACCAGCGGATTCGCTTCGGTTGCCGACTCAAATATCTCACCTTCTTTACCATCCAACCTCAAATCGTAGGTTAACGTAACCATACTATCTTTTGAAACTGTAACCATTACAATGTTTTTTAAAATTTAATGTGCAAAGAAACAGTATATTTCTTACGCAGCATAATTTGATACGCTATTTTGTGAAAAAAGTTATGCAAATAGACATGAGATATGTGATATAAGACATGAGATATGTGATATGAGATTATCAACATGGGCTAGTTTTCATCAGCTCATCAGCACATTTTCACATTTACATATTTGCACATTTCCTCATTCCCCTTGCTATTCCACGTATTTAATATTGTCCAGACAAACATAAGTTGGTGTATTGATCCCATAAGCGCCGGTATCAGACGAAGAAAATTCAAATGTTAACTTATTTATTTTTCCTAAAGTAGTAAGATCAACAGTTGTCCATTTGTTAAGAATAAAGTCTTTGGAGGAGTCCGTAAAACGGAAATCGGCCAGGTAACAAGACACACTTCCAATTTTAAGCCCGTTTTGATCATAGCCGTTCAGGGTAACTTTGAACCAATCCGGATCACTCCCTGTCGCACCGCCAAATTTTTTGGTGTAAGCATCCCCGTTCTTCATGGAGAGCGCTGCATAAGTATTGTTACACAAATCGATGGATTTCATCAGATGAACTTCAGCATTTGGAAATGACGCATATGCTGCGGCATCTAAAGAGGGATAAAACAGTGCAAATTTGTTGTTTCCGTTCGCAGCATCAAACACACTGAATTGATTTCCAAAACCTTGAGTGGTTACATCATTTTTTTGAGAATAACAAAATCCTGACCAGGTTTGCCAACTCGAATTGTACTGATTGGTAAATATTAATTTCCCTGAGGTAAAAGTTCCGGAAGCGTCCGATCCATTCCAGAAACCGGAAGAAGGAACAACAAGGTTTTCGAAAGTTATTGTTTGATAAACGGTAGTATCATCCTTTTTGCAGGAGGAAAAAAACAACACACCCAAAAACATAGCCAAGGCCAATGAACGATAGCTTTTCATAATCAGTTGACTTAAATAATTAATAATAAATAAATTGAAAAAAATTTGCACAAACACTTCCGCTGTTCATCCCGATAGCGAAAACAAAGTTGAAATTCGGTCCTTTTTTATACTTTTAATGCACTACAAAGAAATATTATCTATGGTACCGGAAGAAGCAAAAAAAAGGATAAACAAGCTCCGCCAGGAAATTGAGCTGCACAATCATAACTATTATAAGCTCAATCAGCCAACGATTACTGATTTTGAATTTGATCTCCTCTTGGGTGATTTAATTGCGCTTGAAAATAAATTTCCCCAGTTTTTCGATCCAAATTCTCCGACGCAAAGGGTTGGAAGCGACATCTCCCGCGAATTTCAGCAGGTCACCCATCAATATCCCATGCTTTCCCTCTCCAATTCCTACTCAGAGACAGAGGTTACTGAATTTATTCAAAGGGTGGAAAAATTCTCAGGCGAACGACCGGATTACGTCTGCGAACTCAAACTGGACGGCACTTCCATCAGTCTCACCTACCGGGATGGTGAACTCCAAAGGGCTGTAACCAGAGGCGATGGGGAGAAAGGGGATGACGTTACGGCCAATGTCAGGACAATACGCTCAATCCCATTGAAGCTGCAGGGAAATTATCCACCGGAATTCGAGATCAGAGGTGAAATTGTGATGCCGTTTTCCGTTTTTGAAGCCATAAACCTGGAGCGGGGAGAACAGGACGAACCGCTCTTTGCCAATCCCAGAAATGCCGCATCCGGCACCTTAAAATTACAAAACTCAGCCGTAGTCGCATCCCGAAAACTGGATGCCTATTTCTACTATATTCTTGGGGAAAACTTACCGGCAGACGGTCACTACGAATTATTGCAACAGGCTGCAAGCTGGGGATTTCAACTTTCGCCGCACACCCAAAAATGCAGCGATATCAAGGAAATCCTTCACTATCTGGCTGTGTGGGAAAAAAAACGGACAGAGCTTCCTTTTGCCACGGACGGAGTTGTGATTAAAGTAAATTCCAAAAGTATCCAGGATGAACTTGGCTTTACTGCCAAAAGCCCCCGATGGGCCATTGCATTTAAGTTTAAAGCGGAAAGGGTTTCTACCCGGTTGACAAATGTAACTTTCCAGGTAGGCAGAACGGGTGTTGTGACCCCGGTTGCCAACCTCGAACCTGTTCAGCTCGGTGGAACTGTAGTAAAAAGGGCTTCCCTTCACAATGCCGATTTCATTCAGAACCTGGATCTTCATACCAACGACCTTGTTTATGTGGAGAAAGGAGGCGAAATCATTCCTAAAATCGTAGGAATTGAGGTAGCACAAAGGGATCCGTCCAGCCTTCCTGTTCAATTTATTAAAAATTGCCCGGAGTGTGGTACCGGCTTAATCAGGGAAGAGGGCGAAGCTGCCTGGTACTGCCCGAATGAAGACGAATGTCCACCCCTGATCAAGGGAAAGATTGAGCATTTTATCAGCCGCAAAGCCATGAATGTCGATGGACTGGGCAGCGAAACCATCGATCTTTTGTTCCAGCAGGGATTCGTCCGAAATGTTGCCGATCTATACGATTTAAAGAGAGAGCAGCTGGCCTCGATGGAGCGGATGGGGGAAAAATCTGCAGACAGAATAATAGACGGATTGAAAAAAACAACAGAAATACCCTTTGAAAGGGTTCTTTTCGCCCTGGGAATCAGATATGTAGGTGAAACAGTTGCCAAAAAATTAGCCAAAGAAATACAGTCGGTTGATCGGCTTCAACAGGCAGATCTGACAACGCTTACCTCTATAGATGAGATTGGCATTAAAATTGCTGAGAGTATTTTATCCTGGTTTTCAAAAAGTCAACACCTCGAATTGATTGAAAGATTAAAAGGCCATCATTTGAAATTCGAGGTTGATAATACCAAAATTGAAGGTTCATCAGAAAAATTGAAAGGTTTATCCTTTGTAATTTCGGGTACTTTTAAGAATTATTCTCGTGACGGATTGAAAGCTGATATTGAATTACATGGAGGAAAAAATGTTTCTTCCATCTCTGCAAAAACAAGCTATCTTATTGCTGGAGAGAATATTGGACCATCCAAGCTTGAGAAGGCCACTCACTTGAAAATTCCAATTATTACGGAAGAGAACTATCGACAACTTACAGATTGAAAGTTGAGTTGAATAGGATGACGAACAAAACAGGGTGGTTTTTTATTTCGAATACCTAACTTTGCAGGTATGTTAAGAAAATTATTTAATTCGTACATAAAAAAAAGATTGTTTCTGGCGTACAGTAAACAACAGAGAGTGGTCAATATAATCACGCTTGCCAGTGCAAAATCCGTTGGAATCCTTTGGAACCCTGCTGACGAGGAGAGTATCGAAACGTATGAGTTACTTCGGCAAATATTAAATGGGAAAGGAATTAAATCATTTGGAATAGCCTTTATAAACTCCAAAAGAGAAAAAGAAACTTTGGCAACTGTCACAAATTCATGGTTAATAAGCAATTCTGACATTAGCTTTTGGGGCAGGCCGAAAAACGGGGATGGACTCCAGTTTATACAGCAGGATTTTGATATCCTGATCGACCTGTCAATCAACAAATCTGTTGCCTTACAATATATGTTGATTCACTCTTCCGCCAGGTTCAAAGTAGGCTGGAAATCTGTTGATCCTAACATTTATGATCTTGAAATAGATGTGATTGCCAATCCAAAATGTCGGTTTCTGATGGAACAGATCATCCATTATCTTGAAAAATTGAACGAGAACAAATAATACCATGCAAAAAAAATTCAGGGGTGCCGGTGTGGCGCTTATCACGCCTTTTAAGACTGATTTGCAAATCGATTTTGATAGTCTGGGTCAATTGGTTGACAATCAAATAGAAAATGGCATGGATTTTCTGGTTGTGCTGGGTACAACGGGCGAGCCTGCAACATTATCGCACATAGAAAAGCAGTCGCTTATTAACTTTGTAACGACCCGGGCCTCCGGAAAAGTTCCGGTTATGGTGGGAATCGGCGGAAATAGTACATCCGAAGTGATTGAACAACTTGCTGCTTATGACCTAAAGAAGGCCGACGGGATTCTATCCGTTGTCCCTTACTACACCAAACCGTCGCAAGAAGGTATCTATCAGCATTTCATGGCAATTGCCGCAGCCTCTCCCCTTCCGGTAATTCTTTACAACGTACCCGGACGCACAGGGATCAGCATGAATGCTGAAACCACGTTAAGACTTGCCAGGGATGCAAAAAATATCGTAGCAACCAAAGAGGCTTCCGGCAACATCGGTGAGATATTGAAAATATTAAAGGGAAAACCCGACAAATTCAGCGTAATTTCAGGCGATGATGGCTTAGTCGTTCCTACCGCCGCCATCGGTGGCGAAGGTGTCATTTCAGTTGCCGCCAACCTGACTCCCAAATTCATTGCTTCAATGACGCACTATGCACTGAATGGAAACTTTAGCAAAGCCGGGGCTATTCAACAAGAGCTTCAGTCGCTGGTTGAAGACCTTTTTGCCGAAGGAAGTCCTTCCGGCGTTAAAGCCGCCATGCATTCACTGGGAATGTGCGAAAATAAGGTGCGGTTGCCATTGGTACCGGTTTCTGAAAAGCGATACAAATCTCTTGCAGAAAAGGCAAAGGAATTAACCTGATCAACGGGTTACTTTCCTTTCTGCGGATGGTAATACTTTAGCGCTTCGGGCAACTTTTCTGATATTCTCGCAATCCTGTTTTCATCAAGCGGGTGGGTGCTCAAAAATTCCGGCGCAGTTGATTTATTATTTTGGGCCATGGTTCTCCAAAAATCAAGACTTTGGTTCGGATCATATCCTGCCATAGCCATAAAATACAAACCCAACTCATCTGCTTCATACTCATGCTTCCTGGAGAACGGTAAGGTATATCCCACTTGGGTACCAATGCCAAAAGCTGCCATGGCTAATTTTTGGGTCTCTTGCGGTTTTTGGGCCAGTGCTACGGAAAGCGCAGAACCAAAGCCTTGTGCCAAAAGCTGTTCACTCATTCTTTCACTGCTGTGTTTGGCCACTGCGTGGGCAATCTCGTGGCTCATTACAGTAGCCAGTTGCGCATCATTTTTTATCAATGGAAGAATTCCGGTGTAAACAACCACTTTTCCTCCCGGCATGCACCAGGCGTTCACGCTTTTGTCTTCAATCAAGTTAAATTCCCATTTGTAACCATCCAGATAGTTGGGTAAACCTTTGTCAACAAAAAATTTGCCTACCGCTACCGCGATTTTGTTCCCTACCCTTTTTATCCGCTCCGTTTCAATTTTATTAGCGGATACTTTATTTGATTTAATAAACTGGTCGTACTGAGTTAAACTCAGGTTCATCACTTCAGTGTCGTTGACTAAATTAAGTTGTCTGCGTCCTGTTAAAGGCACTGTTGCACAGGAAGATAAAAAGAACAAAAAAACCATCATGCTCTTGATAATGGTCGACTTGGTAAAAGTTTTCATCTCACGGATAAATTTTATGTTCATTTGATAACAGGGTATTATAAAGCAATGAAGCAATGGTCATTGGCCCAACACCACCCGGTACCGGCGTGATGTACGAACATTTTGGCGCAACTTCATCAAATTTCACATCCCCTTTCAATTTAAAACCGGACTTGGTTTGGTCAGACGGAACCCGTGTTGTGCCCACATCGATCACCACGGCGCCTTCTTTTACCATATCCGCTGTTAAAAATTCAGGCAAACCGAGCGCTGCCACAATGATATCAGCTTGCATACAAACTTCCTTCAGATTTTTGGTTTTGCTGTGGCAAAGTGTTACTGTGCAATCCACCCCTTTCTGCGAAAGTAAAATACTCATCGGACGACCAACAATGTTGCTCCTTCCAATAACCACACAATTTTTACCGGATGTTTCGATCTTGTACCTCCGAAGTAACTCCATGATTCCAAATGGGGTAGCCGAAACAAAAGCAGGCATCCCGGCAACAACCCTGCCCACGTTGACAGGATGAAAACCATCTACATCCTTCTTTGGATCAATGCTTTCTATTACCTTTTCTTCAGAAATATGTTTGGGAAGCGGAAGTTGAACGATAAAACCGTCAATGGCAGCATCATGGTTCAATTGGTCAATACACTGAAGCAACTCATTCTCACTGACATTCTCTTCAAAACGGATCAGAGTAGATTCAAAACCAACTAATTCGCAGGCTTTTACTTTGGCTGCAACATAAGTTTCACTGCCACCATCGTGACCAACCAAAACAGCGGCCAAATGTGGCGCCCTCTTCCCGGAAGCCACAATTTTCAACACTTCTGCCGCAATCTCTTTTTTTATAAGTTCCGAGATTTTTTTACCGTCAATTAATGTCATACGATGAAATATATTTTGTGAAAATCAAGTACAATATTTACCGGATTTTCAATTCAAGCAATTAGCTATTAGCCTCAAAAACTGAACTTTATCAGATTATGCTTCTTCTCACATTCGAAAATCCAAAATCCAAAATTATTTAATGTCTTTGCCCTTTCCCCTGCGTCATCATTTTCTTCATGTTAGCGCCGGAAGAGACCATTTTCATCATTTTGCGGGTATCGGCAAATTGTTTCAGCAAGCGATTTACCTCCTGAACCGATGTTCCCGATCCATTGGCAATCCTTTTTCGCCTTGAACCATCGATCAAAGCAGCATCAGACCTTTCTTCTTTGGTCATTGAATAGATGATAGCCTCTACATGTTTGAATGCATCATCCTCTATATCAATGTCTTTTAAAACTTTGCCCATTCCAGGGATCATGCCTGCAAGTTCCTTCAGGTTACCCATCTTCTTGATCTGCTGGATCTGCTTAAGAAAATCATCAAAATTGAACTGGTCTTTGGCCAGCTTTTTCTGAAGTTTTCTTGCCTCCTCTTCGTCATATTGCTCCTGGGCGCGTTCAACCAGCGAAACGATGTCGCCCATACCCAAAATCCGGTCCGCCATTCTGCTGGGGTAGAAAGCATCGATGGCATCCATCTTCTCGCCCATCCCCACAAATTTGATCGGTTTGTTTACGACCGAACGGATGGATAGGGCAGCTCCGCCACGGGTATCCCCATCCAATTTCGTCAGGACAACCCCGTCAAAATTCAACCGGTCATTGAACTCTTTTGCCGTATTTACGGCATCCTGACCGGTCATTGAATCGACAACAAACAATATCTCGTTAGGATTAACCGCATTCTTAATCGCTTCAATCTCCTTCATCATCATCTCGTCGATAGCCAGCCGACCGGCCGTATCGATGATGACAACATCGTTACCTTTCAGTTTTGCCTCTTTTACAGCATCTTTGGCAATTTTAACCGGATCTTTGGTCGTTTCGTCGGTGTATACCGTAACCTGGATAGCCGAACCCACAACCCTTAGCTGTTCGATAGCCGCAGGCCGGTAAACGTCGCAAGCTACCAAAAGAGGGTTCTTTCCCTGTTTTGTTTTTAGCCGGTTGGCCAACTTCCCTGAAAAGGTTGTTTTACCTGATCCTTGTAAGCCGGACATCAGGATGATGGCCGGCGACCCTTTGAGATTGATGTCGACCGCTTGTCCACCCATCAATTCTACCAGTTCATCGTGTACGATCTTTACCATCAATTGCCCCGGATTGAGGGAAGTAATTACCTGTTGACCAAGGGCTTTATCTTTAATCTTTGAAGTAAAATCCTTCGCAATCTTGAAATTGACGTCAGCATCAAGTAACGCACGCCTTACTTCTTTCAAAGTTTCAGCAACGTTGATCTCAGTAATTTTACCCTGGCCTTTCAATAATTTAAACGACCTTTCCAGCTTATCCGATAGATTTTCAAACATATTCTACATTATTTTTATAGCTTGCAAACTTACAAAAGTTAAGGCGTTAAGGCAAAATATTTGTCCGCTAATTATAATTATTACCACTCTCCGTGTAACGAAAGTAAAAGTAATGCGTCCTATTGGCAATACAAAAAATAGAGTTTTTATGAAGTTTTTTTTAGCGTTATTCCTATTAATTGCAAATTACTCACTCTTGTTCTCTCAGGAAAAATCAAAAAAATTATATCTGGCCGAAAAAAGCACTGCTGCTGTTGTCATTGACGGCAACCTGGATGAACCAATCTGGGATGGCAAATGGGAAGGCGGGTTTGTGCAAAGAGAACCTTACGAGAATGCCAAACCATCACAAGACACTCAATTCAAAATCTTTACCGACAATGAAAATATATTCGTAGGTATCAAAGCTTTTGATACTGCCCCAGATAGTATTGTCAGCAGACTATCGCGAAGGGATAAAATGGACGGCGACGCAGTCGGAATCATGTTTGACAGTTACCACGATCAACGGACAGCTTTCGCTTTTTTCGTTTCTGCTTCCGGCGTAAAAACTGACGAGATTTTTTCTGACGATGGTGCATCTGAAGATTTGACCTGGGACCCGATTTGGTATGTGAAAACGCATAAACAAAGCTGGGGTTGGAGCGCCGAAATGAAAATCCCTCTGACTCAACTCAGGTTCGAAAAAGGGTCAAACATGATTTGGGGAATGGATGTTATCAGACAGCTGTTCAGAAAAAACGAGCTCACAGTCTGGCAACAGATTTCCCGAACTTCACCTGGTTTCACACATCTTTTTGGTGAACTTGCATTTCCCGGTGAATTAAAACCTCGCAAACAATTCGACCTTACACCTTACATTACCTCAAGCCTGAATACCTACCAGAAAGAGGAAGGCAATAAATTTGCCGACGGTAAAGATGGCAGGTTCAACGGGGGAATTGACGGCAAGATTGGGGTGACCAACAATCTTACCCTGGATTTTACCGTTAATCCCGACTTCGGCCAAGTAGAGGCAGACCCTTCAGTGGTTAACCTGTCTGCTTACGAAACGTTCTATTCTGAAAAGCGTCCATTCTTTATCGAAGGAAACAACATAACCAAATTTCAATTGGGGTTTGGCGATGGAGATCTCTCTACCGAACAGCTTTTTTACTCGAGGAGAATCGGAAGGAGACCGCAGTTAGACATAGATCTGCGCGACGGAGAATACACTAAAATCCCAGGATATACTCCTATTCTGGGAGCCGCCAAGTTAACGGGGAAAACTTCCGGTGGCTGGTCAGTCGGCATCATTGAGAGTGTTGGCGGAAAAGTGAATGCGCAGATCGATTATAAAGGGGTAACCAGAAATGAGACGGTCGAACCGCTGACCAACTATTTTGTCGGTAGATTGCAAAAAGACAGCAAAAAAGGGAACACTATCATCGGCATTATGGGAACCAGTACGGATAGAAACCTGGACGACAGTCAGCTAAAATCAACTTTGCACAAAAACGGCAGATCGGCCGCACTCGATTTCAAGCAATATTTTGCCAATAAAAATTATCTGTTTCAACTAAACACGATTTTCAGCAATGTCAATGGCAGCAAAGAGGCAATAGCCTCCACACAGATTTCATCAACCCATTATTTTCAGCGGCCTGATGCCTCCCATCTGCATTACGATGAAAACCTTACCGCTTTGTCAGGGCAGGGCGGCAATCTCCAGTTTTTAAAAATAGGCGGGAATTTAAATGGCCTTCTTGCAGTTATGTGGAAATCTCCAGGTCTGGAACTTAACGATATCGGCTATCTCAGATCGACCGACGAAATTTTTCAGGTTAACTGGCTTGGTTATAAATTCACTAAACCGAAGGGCATCATGCGATCGGCAAATATCAATGTCAACCAGTGGAATAGTTGGAACTTCAATGGAAGCTATCTCTTTTCCGGCGGAAACTTCAATGGTCATATCCAATTTTCAAATCAATGGTCTCTGCACGCCGGGTATAATATGGACTCAGAAACAATCTCCTCTTCACTGTTAAGAGGTGGATCCTCCTTTTATTTGCCCGGGTCAAAATCGTTTTGGTATTTTATTGAGTCAGATGTACGAAAGAAAATCTCAGTCCGGTACCAGGGTAGTCATTACAGGCAGGATCTCCAGGCATCATCCAATGATCAGTTCTCACCAGTTATCAGGTTCCAACCCACCAACACACTTGAATTTTCATTTGAACCTTCATATGTACTGAGTAAAGATGAATTACAATATATAACCGAAACAAGCTACCTCAATGAGAAAAAGTATATCTTGGGAACCGTCAGTCAAAAAAGCCTCTCTTTCTCCACTCGCATTAATGTAAATATACGTCCGAACCTGACCATTCAATATTGGGGACAACCATTCATAGCATCCGGTAAATATAACAGGATCAAGATGGTAACAAATCCGAAAGCAAGTCAATATAGTAATAGATTTCAGGTTTATGATCAACAACAGTTGCACGGTCCTGACGCCCATAATAATTTTCAGGTAGATGAGAACCGTGACGGGATAATCGACTACCAGTTTTCCAATCCCAATTTCAATTTCAACGAATTCCTCTCAAACCTCGTATTAAGATGGGAATATATCCCCGGTTCAACCCTTTACCTGGTGTGGTCACAGCATCGTAAATTCGAAAGTACCATCGGCGACTTTAATTTTTCCCACAACTTTGATAACCTATACAGTTACGAAAAACCAAACAACACTTTGATGATAAAACTTTCCTACCGGATTGGTGTGCACTAAAAATCTGGTTCTCAAATAAGTGCAATTATCTTGTTTCAGTGCCTCAGCAAACTCCAATAATGTTATAATCTTTAAAATATGATTTGTATTTCATTGATTATGTGCAGATTACCTTATAAATAAAAAAAATCACAAATCTCTTTTCGAATTAAAATATAACTACCTTTACATCGGATTATTTACCATTAAATAAGTTTTTTAAAATTATGAACATTTTCGTAGGAAGCCTTCCATTTAGCTTGGAGGAGGCAGAATTAAAAGGATTTTTTGAGGAGTACGGTGAAGTGACTTCAGCAAGAATTATTACAGACAAATTCTCCGGAAGGAGTAAAGGTTTCGGCTTTATTGAAATGCCGAATGCAGAAGAGGCCCAAAAGGCTATCGAAGAATTAAACGGTGCAGAAGTTGACGGTCGTACAATCGTTGTAAACGAGTCCATCGAAAAACCCAAAGACGGCACAAGACGTCCAAGCGGTGGTGGTGGCGGTTTCAACCGTGGCGGCGGCGGTGGTGGTTTCAATCGTGGTGGCGATCGTGGCGGTTTCAACCGTGGCGGTGGCGATCGTGGTGGTTTCAACCGTGGCGGCGGTGACAGAGGTACCGGTCGTAGGTCCAGTTATTAAGCAGTCGGACGCGTTGTAGCTTTCTGGCTACAGTTTGAACTATTTTTGTGCTGAGTTCGTGTATGAAAAATTATATCTTGACTTAACAGCCTGATAATTAATCGAAATTGAAGCAGATCACTTAGATAATCCAAACAAAAGCAAAATCGTTCCAAAGCTTATGATAGCATTTAAGAGGGCTCCTTTCAGGATCCCTCTTTTTGTTTTAAAAGAAATGTTTAGATAGACCAATTTTCAAAGTATGAGTCCAGAACAGTCTGCTATCCTTTCCAATGCCGTAAAAAATCTGGGATTTGAATCTCTCAATACGATGCAGTCTGAGATGCTAAACGTCTGTAGGAAAGCCAATCAGATACTTCTTTTTTCACCCACCGGGTCAGGAAAGACCGTCGCTTTTCTATTGCCGGTCCTGGAGATAG
>JAMDDG010000469.1 GCA_023488865.1 Bacteroidota bacterium
GGAGCGCCGGTCAGTTAGCAGCTGAAATTGCCGGTCATTCCTGGGTCGTTACAGAACCGTCAGTTGAAAATATTCTCTCAAGCGATGAGAATTTCTGGAACGACAGTATTCAATTGATCGGGGGCAACGCCCTGCTTTGGCAAAATTTTCCTGAAAATCCGGAACTAAACTGACTTTCAGCCTCTGGTTTCCCTCTCCTTTTTCGCCAGCTCAGAAAGCTTCCCGGCAATCAGTTTCGTCTTTGGACTGAAGTAACGCCGCTCTTCCAATCCCAACACTTTCCGGATGCCGTTCACAGGGTCGTAAAGAAACATTTCTTCGGCGTGCAGCAGATCATCCATGCTTATTTTTTCTTTCTCCACCGGCTTGAACCCTGCTGCTTTTACACTTTTTATTACCTGTTCTTTTATAGCACAACAGTAACCACCGGCGCTGTTTGAGGGGAAAATTACCTGATTCTTATCCAGATAAGCAAACGAACCGCCAATACTTTCACAGGCACACTCCTCCCGGTTAAGCAGGATCAGGTTCGGCTTGTTTAACACATCCGCCTTGCGTTTGGCTGCTTTTTGAATAAAAAATCCCGGGGGTGCGTAAACCGGATCCGGATAGATCTCCTTCAAAAGATCCCTGTAAAATAAAAGAAGCAATCCAGGTTCCTTAACTGGGAAAAAGTCCCTTTCAGCCTCTTCCGCACTTAGCAATACGTTGATCTTACCTTCAGTAGGAAATATCTGGATTTCGATTTTTGCCGACAAATAGAGTTTGTTTTTATTCAGTAACCTGGAAACATCTTTCCTCAACACTCTCCCATCCAAATCAAAAATGCCATCCAAATCCAGGCCGATCGTTTTGGCTGTTGCCCATAGGTGGCTGCAAACGGACCCTAAAAAAAGGATCTCATTGTACTCGGCCCGAAAAACTTCGCTGAAACCTTCTGCCCGTTGTGACAAATCAGCCAGATGGAATGCGGGCTCATTTCCCTTGTGAAACTGACCATTGAGCAGGAAATATCCACCTTTCATCTGTTTATAATTTGATTTTTAATTGCCAGATGGAATACCCACATAATAATTTTCGGTTGGTGTGATAATTGTCTCATGGGTATTTCATAAGCTCCCCCTTTCTATTGTCCTGATGGCATAAAAAGCAGGTTTACAAAATCCCAAAACAGGGATGGCCGGATAATCATCGGGGTACAGAAGCCAATCAAGGCACCCAAAAAATGGGCATCATGACCAATGTTGTCGAGCTTTTTGCGGCTCATGTAGAAGGAATAATAAAGGTAGAGGACCCCAAAGATGATCCCCGGCATCGGAAGAATCCCAAAAAAATAGATGGGTTCCCACGGGTTGAAAAATATAGCGGCAAAGAGAACTGCCGAGACGGCGCCCGAAGCGCCTACTGCATTGTAATAGAAGTTATTCCTTTGTTTTATCAACGACCACAGGCTTGAGAATATCACGGAACCTATAAAAAGTGCCATGAAATAATAGGGCGAAATGCCCCCGAAATTGAGTTGGAAATAGTGTTCTACTGCCGTACCAAACGACCATAAAACGATCATGTTAACCAACAAATGCTCCCAATTGGCGTGAACCAGCGCGTGGGTCAACAAACGGTAGTACTGTTTCCGGTGATAGATCTGAAAGGCATTGAACTGAAATTGTTTGATCACCTCAGTATTGTAAAAAGCCATAATAGAAATCAGGGAGATAATTATGACCAACATAAGTGTAATTGATGCCATGCGTCAGAGGTGTAAAATTTTATAGGTTAATTCACGTAAAAGTTCTCCATTTTCAGTCGTTCCGCCCCGGGCCCCTTTCGATCGAAGATCGTATTCCCTAAGGAGCGATATCACTAATACCGCTTTTTGCAACGGGTAGTTTCTTCCTGCGGTGAGATAATCGTTGATAAAAAAGGGACTGATCCCCAGTTTTTGGGCCACTTCACCAGTGTTGCTTTTATTTTCGATGGTGTGATAGGTCAGGATTTTCCTGAAATAGGTAATCAATATTCCCACAATCATCCGCATCGGAGTCGTCTTCTCGTTTTCAATCAGGTAGTTGACAATTCTGTTTGCTTTGTATAAATCTTTGCTACCCAGCGCTTTCTGAAATTCGAATGCATTGTATTCTTTGCTGATCCCGATATTTTTTTCTACATCATCTACCGTGATACTGGTCCCGGGGATAGCAGCGAAAACAACTTTGTCCAGCTCATTGACAATTCTTTGCAGATTATTTCCGATGTGATCGGTAATCATCTGGACCGCTTTGGGTTCGATGCCCAGCTGTTGTGTTTTTAGGTAACCGGTGATCCAATTGGGTACCTGGTTCTCGAATAAGGGTTTGGATTCGAGATAGACCCCGTTTTTCTGGATCGCTTTGTATAATTTTTTGCGTTTATCAATGGTTTTGTATTTGTGGCAGAGAACCAGCACAGTCGAAGGTGCCGGTTTCTCGACATAGGAAGCAAGTTCGTCAATATCGCGGATATTTTGAGCTTCCCTGACCACCACTACCTGGCGTTCGGCCATCATGGGGTAACGCCGGGCGGCTGTCAGAATAGTATCTATGGTAATTTCCTTTCCGTAGAGCAACGTCTGATTGAAAGATTTTTCACTTTCAGTCAGCACATTCTCAAGGATATAATCACTGATAAGGTCTATGTAATAAGGTTCTTCACCTTCCAAGAAATAGACGGGACTGTATTTTTTATCTTTTAATTCGGCTAAAATTTTCTGAAAGTCCATACAATCAGAATTTCAGGTGTTTAACTGATCTTCCATCGTTGATGATCTCTAAAAGCGCGCTGATCCCTACTTCCAGGTGGGTATTCACAAACAACCGTGTTACCTCTTTGTCGCTCTCCTGGGTTTTGACCCCTGTTGAAATCATCGGTTGGTCAGAAACCAGAAGGAGTGCCCCGGATGGAATAGAATTGCAAAACCCTACCGTGAATATGGTGGCGGTTTCCATGTCAATGGCCATGGCCCGGGTTTTGATCAGGTATTTTTTAAAACGCTCATCGTATTCCCACACCCTTTTGTTGGTTGTAAAAACAGTGCCAGTCCAATAGTCTAACCCAAGGTCACGGATGGTGGAGGAGACGGCGCGTTGCAGGCTAAATGCCGGTAATGCAGGTACTTCAGGTGGCAAATAGTCGTTTGAAGTACCATCGCTCCGGATGGCAGCAATGGGTAAAATCAGACTTCCTAATTCGCTTTTTCGTTTCAGCCCTCCGCATTTGCCTAAAAAAAGCACAGCATCCGGCATCACGGCGCTGAGCAGGTCCATGATGGTCGCAGCGTTGGGACTGCCCATACCAAAATTGATAATGG
>JAMDDG010000017.1 GCA_023488865.1 Bacteroidota bacterium
CGTAAAGTTTAAAAACCCTGTTCAGGATTGCTTCATCCATTTTCTCGTTGGCCTGATGGATCAAAACTTTCTTGATGTCGGTCAAATGCAGGCCGGCAGCATCCAAACTCTCTTTCACCACACCCGGAACAGCGTTGAGAGCATAGGCATAGACTTTGTGACCGGCCATCCGGATATTTAATTCAGTCCCTGTATAGTTGGGGTTTAAAGACGTGCCCATTTTTAACATCACCGGATCGATGTCTGAGCGGCTTGAGTGGGAAAGAATGCCAACCGGAGTTTTACTCTCAACGGCTTCAACGATCACCGCACCGGAGCCGTCAGAGAAAATCATACGGTCGCGGTCGTAAGGATCGGAAACGCGGGAGTTCAGGTCGGAACCGATCACCAACCCACATTTGAACATGCCGCTTTTGATGTAAGCATCGGCTACAATCATGGCGCTTGTCCATCCGGGGCATCCGGCAATTACATCGTGGGTCAACACTTTGGTGTTTTTAATTCCCAGACCCAGCTTTACCCTGTTGGCGATGGCCGGACAGGCATCTGAACGATAAGTTCCGGGATAAATATCCCCGAAATTGTGTGCTACAATGATAAATTCCAGTTTTTCACGATCGTAACCGGAAGATTCAATAGCAGCTTCAGCAGAAAATGTAGCCAGGTGACTGGTTGCCTGATCGGGCTCTGCATAACGTCGTTCTTCGATATTTGTGATTTCGTTGAATTTGCGAATGATCTCCTCATTGGAAGTTTCGAATTTTTTCCCTGTTGACGGATCGTAAAATTCGGCGTCCAGAAAGTAACTATTGGGGATCACGGTAGGAGGTACATAGGATCCCGTCCCAACAATAACGGTATAAAGCTTTTTGCTCATAATTAAATTGTTATACTATATTCTTTTAATTTATTTTCATTAATTTTCTCAATACGAAATTCGTTTCCATCGTAGACGCCAAAAGTAAACTTTCTGATCCAGTCGCCCAACACGATCAGTCTGCTGTTTTCTGAAAGCGGTTCATTCAGGGTAATATGGCGGTGCCCAAAAACAAAATAATCAAAATGCTCCTTTGCGATCACGCTTTTGGCAAACAAATATTGTTCTTCCGATTCAACCCCTTTAAATCCGTGATCTCCATTTTGGTAAGAGATCCGGCTTTTTTTTGACCAGTAGTGCGCCATTCTGAAAGAGAGGTCAGGATGGATTTTTGCAAAGGCCCATTGCGCAATGCGGTTATGGAAAAAGCCTTTGATCAGTTGATAACCAAAATCTTTTTTCCCGAGGTCATCGCCGTGTGAAAGAAAAAATTTCTTGCCCAGTAGATCCATCCTGACCGTATCGGTGTGGACAATCATGCCAATCTCTTCCGATAGGTAATCAAATGCCCAGACATCGTGGTTGCCTGTAAAAAAATGGACGGGAATGCCGCTGTCGCAAATAGCAGCTAAGGTACCTAAGGACCTGACAAAACCTTTGGGGACTGTTTTCTTGTATTCGAACCAGAAATCGAAGTAATCGCCCATCAGAAAGATCATAGAGGCATCATTTCTAATCGATTGCAGCCAATCAACAAAGAGCAGTTCCCGCTCTTTGTTGTCCTTGAGCGCCGGGGCCCCAAGGTGCAGGTCAGATACAAAATAGATTTTCTTTCCGATAACCACAGGCAATTATTGTGATGGAACCTTGCAAATAAATTTCGCGACAAAGATAGAGGTAAATCATTATTCCGCAAATAACTTTGGAAAAGTCCCCTATGAACGAAAGGAAAATTGATTAAGCCCGTCAATTCCATCGGTTCATAGGGGACTTTTCCAAAGTTAAAATTTAAAGAACCTTCGACAACGCTGCATTAAGTTCCGGCCCCTGAAGGTCTTTTCCAATGATTTTCCCCTCTTTGTCGAGCAGATAATTGGCTGGGACCGTATGAATGTTGTAGCTCATCAGCGCGGGGATGCTGCCTTTCATGTCGCCAACATTGATCCACGAAAGATGATCTTCTGCAATGGCGGCTTGCCAGGCTGCTTTGTCTTCATCGATACTGACCATATAAATCTCGAATCCTTTGTGTTTGAATTTGGCATATAACTCAACCAGAACCTGATTTTGAATGCGTGAAGTGCGGTCCTTGGCTGACCAGAAATGAAGCAGCACATATTTCCCATGAAGGGACCAAAGCTCGTGAATAAGACCGGAGGCATCGGGCAATTTGATATCGGGCGAGTTGACTGCCACCTGGTTCATAAGGTTGTTCAACTTAACATTCTTTTGCTCTTTAAGTATGTTCAATGCGTTGTTGTAAAGAGCATTAACTTGATCGTTTTTTGGGTATAATGCATAAAGGGCAGAGGCAGCCGTCTTCATCGTTTGAAAGTCGTTGGCCACATAGTTGTTTTCGTCCCACTTTTGGTAAAGTGCATAAACACTGGCCATCGAGAATGGGTTTGTCTTTACAAATTCGTTCACGTAACCGGAATAATCCGAGGCGATTTTGGCGTATTCGTTGTTCCAGCGCTCCAGGTCAGCGGTATATCCGGCATCGTTCTGGTGTTTCTGATAGAGTTGACGGAGGGAGTCGAGTTTCGATTTAGCCCCGGAGAAACGAAATGTAAGGTCCCGGATTTTAGAGGAATTGTCTGACCCTTTGACCTCATAATCGGTGGGGAAATGGTTGTAGGAACCGGTGATAGTCATGTTTTCCGCCGAATCGGTCAGTAAAGTGACAAAATTGCTGTTCGAAAATTTCAATAAAAAGAAAGTTGGCGCACTTACTTTCCCTTTCAGCTTAAATTCACCGGATTTATTCAGTTTGGCCGAATCGACAGTGATCTGAGAGTTGGTCAGAAGGTGGTTTAAATAGACTGTCTTGCCGGCCCCACCTTCAATTTTTCCGGAAATGGCGAAGTTATTTTTTTTCCCGCATGCAACGGTAAGAAGGACGATAGCCAGTAACGCAAGGGTACGGTTCATTTTATTCCTGTTTTTAGTGTAGTTCCCCGGCAGGGGGAAGACGATGCAACAAAAATAAAAATTCACAGCCAATAACATAGAGTTAAATAATGGACAATTGAAAATTTTCGATTTTCGATTGTCGATTTTAGAATAGGGGAAAGCTGTCCGATGAGCCATGGGATTTTTGACTATTTTTGCATTTTAATTTTTTGCGTGCAAATACACTACGGATTAGAAAATTTTAAGGCAAAAAGGCCGGTTGTCACCATCGGGACTTTTGACGGGGTCCACCTGGGTCACAGGGAGGTTATTGCCGAACTTAAGCGGATCAGCCGTGAAACAGGCGGGGAATCAGTTGTATTCACCTTTTCCCCGCATCCG
>JAMDDG010000168.1 GCA_023488865.1 Bacteroidota bacterium
GTGCCATGACAAATCAGTGGGGCTATTTGTGTTTCCGGTTAGAACCGGTGGTAACCTTTCCTTTTTTCTTCTGAATTTTGATGATATCGGTCACTTCCTGAAGTTTCATGTCTTCCCTTGCCTTCAACCTGCCTCTGGAAAGTAACTGAAGATCGTCAAAAATCTTTTCATCCTCGACCATGTCTTTGTTCCAGGTGAGGTAAGATTTTTTCATCTGGTTGGCCAATTGTTCAATATTCTGCCCTTTAATTGGGTTCTCATCGTCCATTTTGGCAACATTTTCAATCAACTGTTCCATGATCTTTCCATAATGACGGTACCTGATGTCAGACTGGGTGTATGGAATGTATTTGGGTTTCTCTGTAAAAGTCTCAGGTACAGGTGGATCATAAGGATAATCGATATCTAGTTTAAAGTCAGACATGATGGCGATATGGTCCCAAAGTTTGTGCTTGAAATCGCAGATGTCGCGGAGATACGGGTACATCATTCCCATGATGTCGATAATTGATTTTACCGCCAGGTTCCGCTCGTCCCGGTCTTCGATGGTGAGAACATGTTCAACCATTTTGTGGAGCGCCCTTCCGTATTCCGGAAGCTTCATCTTGGTACGCTGGGTGTTGTAATCTTTTAACATCTTGAATTTCAATTGTGTGCTCTGTGGTGAGCTGTTTATAAAACTATCGGACAAAGTTACACATTTAGCGGCTTATATCAAACCCTAAATATTAAGGCCGTTAATCCACAATCTTTAGCTTGGCAAATTTGAGAAGCAACTGTTTTTCTCCGGCATTGGCAAAGAAAACTTTGGCTTTTTTCTCCGGCATGTCCCCTTCCAAATCAATGATTTTTCCCCTTCCAAATCGTTGATGTTCCACAAACATGCCTATTTGCAATGAGTTAGGATCGTCTGATTCGAACGGCTCTGCCGAAGCTGGTTCAGCGCCCCTTCTGTAATTGGCCCCCAATGAAGAAGTTGTCTTAGGAGGGGCAAACGAACTTCGCTCATTAGAAGAAAATGAATTTCGGTTAAATCCGCCTTGGGTACCTGAAAGATCATTGTTCAACTGATGATGAAAAAACCTGCTGTTTTCGATATCAAGGTATTGTGAATCAATCTCTCCGATGAAACGGCTCGGATGACAAAATTCTGTTTTCCCCCACTTGAACCGTTGCTGGGCAAACGAGAGGAATGCCTGGTGTTTGGAGCGGGTCAAGGCAACATAGAATAGCCTGCGTTCCTCTTCCAGTTCTGCTAAAGTCAAGGTTCCGGAGAATCCGGACGGGAAAAGATTTTCTTCCAGGCCCACAACGAATACATTATTGAATTCCAGTCCTTTGGAGGAGTGGACGGTCATCAGCGTAACTTTGTCGAAGTCCTCTATTTTTTCGTTGTCCTGATCGGTCAGGAGGGATACTTCTTCCAGAAAGTTGGGCAGTAACGCCGGTCTTCCCTCTTCAATGGCATTGAGGGTAAATTGCTGAATGGCGTTCAGCAGTTCCTGCGTATTTTCGTACCTGCTGATATTTTCGGGCGATTTATCCAGGTACAACTCAGACATAATGCCTGTCTCGGAAGCAATTTTTTGTGCCATTTCGTAGGCATCCATTGAAAGGGAAAGATCCGAGAAGGTGAGGACCAGTGTCGTGAAGTCGGTTACTTTTTTGGCTGTTCCGCCACTCAAGCCGGCTTGCTGCATCAAAACAGGATCCGTAGCTACCGCGAACATGCTGCAATTGTTTTGCGCGGCAAACTCCTCCAGTTTTCCGAGGGTGGTAGCGCCGATCCCCCTGACCGGATAGTTGATTACCCGCTTGAATGATTCATCATCTTTTTGGTTGATGGTCAGCCGGAAATAGGCCAACAGGTCTTTGATCTCTTTCCGTTGGTAGAAAGAGAGGCCTCCATAGATTTTGTATGGGATGTTGCGTTTGCGCAATACCTCTTCAAAGACCCTCGACTGGGCATTGGTGCGGTACAAAATGGCAAAATCGGCATAGTTGTCGTGCTCCGACATCCTTTTCTGAAATAGCTCGTTTACTACCAGAAAACCCTCTTCCTGATCGTTCAGGGCATTGAGCACCTTAATTTTTGCGCCCGCGTCATTTTCGCTGTAAACCGTCTTCTGCAACTGGTTTTTATTTTTGGCGATAAGACTGTTGGCGGCATTGACGATGGTCTGGGTGGAACGGTAATTTTGTTCAAGTTTGAAAACCTTGTAATTGGGATAGTCGTTTTTAAAGTTGAGGATATTTTCGATCCGTGCTCCCCGGAAGGAGTAGATACTTTGTGCATCGTCGCCCACCACGCTGAGGTTATGGTGCAACTCAGCCAGTTTTTTGACGATCAGGTACTGCGAATAATTGGTGTCCTGGTACTCATCCACCAGGATGTACCTGAAAATATGCTGGTATTTCTGCAACGTATCCGGGAAACGCTTGAAAAGGACATTGGTCATCAGCAGCAGGTCATCAAAATCCATGGCGCCGGCATTCTTGCAGCGCCGGGCATATTCTTCGTAAATTTCCCCCGTGCGGGGAATCCTGGCCGCCTGATCGGCCTCGCGGATGGTCTCGTTCTGCCGGTATCCTGAAGGGAGGACCAGGTTATTCTTGGCAGCCGAGATACGGCCCATGATCGTTGACGGTTTGTAAGTATTTTCCTCCAGGTTCAGGCTTTTGAGGATGGTCCGCAGCAGGCTTTTGGCATCCTGGGTATCATAAATGGTAAAGGTGGAGGGGTAGTCGATCAGGGCGGCTTCCGCACGCAAAATGCGCGAAAAGATGGAATGGAACGTTCCCATCCAAAGATGCCTGGCAACGTGCTGGCCAACCACACTTGCAATCCGCTCTTTCATCTCCCTGGCTGCTTTGTTGGTAAAAGTCAGCGCCAGAATAGAGGTGGGGGGCACCCCGTTTTTCAATAAATGGGCGATCCGGTAGGTCAAAACCCTCGTTTTTCCGGAGCCGGCCCCGGCAATGATCAGCGAAGGCCCGTCAACATTAACCACCGCCTGTTGTTGTGCCTCATTCAGGTTGTCAAGATAATTATCCAAAATTGAACTGTTTATTGAATTGGTATGTGCCACAAAGATAAGCCCCTTGGGGAATCTTTTGGCAGATTAATCGAATAACTTTTCCAAAGTTGCTAACTTGGGGAAAATTTATAGCGCAAAAGTTTTGAACTTTGGAAAAGTTACTAGCGAGATTTTAATGGCAATTTGGAATTGGTTTTAATTTTTGATTTAAATTTGAGCGTTCAATAATTATTAGGATGGATAAATTACAATTGACAGCCGACTTAGGTTTTACACATGGCAAGT
>JAMDDG010000317.1:0-16534 GCA_023488865.1 Bacteroidota bacterium
TTGCCTTGCATGCCGGAGCCAACGATCTGGGCTCCATTATGATCGAAGAGAATGTGGTCTCAGCGGCCGGCGCCTCCTTTTCGATGGATGCTTTTCAGATGCAAAAATGCATTGCCGATGCCGGATTCATACCCCAACTTAGGAATCAGGCTTATGAGTCGATCAGTTTGCCTGAGGGGGTCGAAGCTACGAATTAAAGAAATGACCATTGTCGATGGTGCGAAACACATTTAATGCAAAGAAATGGGAATTGAACATGACGCAGTGTCAGATTTCAGTTGAGCGAAGTGGGCGGAAGGTCGAACATTGACCATTGTCGGTAGAGAAATGTGTGTTTCACCTGACGCAATGTCAGTTTTCGGTCTGGGAATGAACACATTCAGTCAAACAATGAAAGCTGTCGGTCAAGCAATGAAGATCTGCTGTGACGACCATTTTATAACCGTGTTTGAGTTTTGGAAAATACCGAGTTAGCTGTATTCGCAGAAAGAGTTGAACGGATCACCAATCCGTGGTTTAGATGTGCAGGGAATGTGTAAAGAAGTATCAAGAACGCCTTTATGTGATCAATAAATTTCTCATTCCAATCTCTTTGGCGGGATATTACAAGAATAATATTTACTTTTGAACTGACTTGGTTCAATTATAGTTTGCAGATGATTTGAATTCCAGATTTGCTACAGTAAGATGAATTGGATTAATCTATTACATCACCAAATCTATAAACTACCTAACTATGCCGCTCTTCAGAATTCCCGGATTATCCTTCTCCCTCAACCGACTGTTGGGAGTAACTGCATTAAAACGGAAGGTTGCTCAATCTACCGGTATCCCCACAACAACAGGAGGGATTGAAAAGAAAATCGGGACAGTTATCCTTCAGTCATTGTTTGGAAAGAAATGATAATTCACCACAACTTTGAATGATATGCAATCAAAATATTTGCTGCTGATATTGGGAATAGTTGACTTTTTTTCTGGCAATGCCCAAAGTTACAATCTGCAGCAGGGGATTGATGCAATGAAGTTGTCAGACGATGACAAGGCTTTGGATTATCTCAGCCGTGAACTTAAAGATAATCCCAAAGAAGCAGTGGCTTACTTTTACCGGGCCTCCGTTTATAACAGGAAGGATCAGAATGCATCTGCCTTGAGCGATATCAACCATGCCATCAGTTTCTCTCATTCAAAAGACAAGAAATGGTTACCTGATGCTTATTGTCTGAGGGGGAATATCCATCTTAAAATTCAGGAATACGATAAATCTTTCGGGGACTATAATTCGGCCCTGAAGATTGCTCCGGGCAATGTTAATGTATACATCGACCGGGCTCAAGTCTATATCGACCTTAAACAGTATCGTAAAGCGGAAGTGGATTACCGTCGCGTTTTAAAAATTGACGAAGGGGAAATTCGCGCTTGGGCTGGTCTGGGAAGGAACTATTTTCTGGAGGGACAACTGGGCGAAGCAGAAAAAATCCTGGATAAATTGATCGGGCTTTCCCCCGGGAATTCAATGGCGTTCTATCATAGGGGTTTTGTTCGTTTCGGGCTGAAGATGTACGATGAAGCCATTAGCGATCTCTTCCAAAGTATTGTTCTTGATGAAACAGACGCAGATGCAAGGAGTTGCTTTGTTTCTTATGCTGAAAAGAATTACCCGCTGGCTATTTCAAAGGTGAACAAGCAAATGTGCTTACATACGGGGAATGACTTTTGGTATATACTTCGGGCACAATTATTTCAAGGGAAAGGGAATTATAAAGCGGCCATTAATGATTACTCAAAAGCTGTGGAATTGGCTGACATTGATTCCAAAGCCCGGGTTCTTGCTCTCAGGGCAGGGAGTTATTCGGATGCCGGGATGTATGATAAGGCAATTGCCGATCTTTCCGAATCTATATCACTCGATTCACTGGATGCGTTCACATACGCCCAAAGAGGCAACTGCAAACGGTTGAATGGCAATTATCAAGGCGCTATTGACGATTTCACCAAAGCGTCGGAGATTGAGCCGGGTGAATCCTGGTTCTTATATTGCAGAGGCTGGAGCTATGAAAACACACGGTCTTTTGATAAGGCGATGAGTGATTACAACGATGCAATCTCGCTCGACAAAAGTTATGCCTATACCTATTTACAAAGAGGGAGACTTTATGAACAGCAATTCATGGACACATTGAATGCCAGGAAAGATTATTCTGCCATACTCGAATACGACACAATTATCAACAAAGAAGGAAATTGCCGTCAATATGCCCTTTTTCATTTAGGAAAAATTGAAGAATCCGTTGATTGGATGAACAAAATCCTGCTCGAATATCCCAACGAGGGCAATTATTATGATGCCACTTGCTTATATTCCCTTATCCACGAGCCGAAAAAGGCCATTTTAAACCTGGAATTGGCATTTAAGAATGGCTATATCGGGTTTAATCATCTTGCAGCAGACGATGATCTCAACAATATCCGGCAGTTGCCTGAATTTAAAGCATTGGTTGAACATTGGAAAGCTGTTCGCGATGATGCAGTGAAAGCTGACGAAAAAACCAATCTGATCCTACCTGATATCATTCAGGGTAAAGCATCCTTTCCGATAAAGCAGAGAGGATCCGGGGTTTACGAAATACCTTGTACGATTAATGATTTGGCGCTTAAAATGGTTTTTGACACCGGGGCAAGCGACATCTCTGTCTCCCAGACCGAGGTACAGTTTATGTTGAAAAACGGCTACATTGGGGCCGAAGATATAGCCGGTATTCAAAAATATATCAATGCAGCCGGGGGCATTGTAACCGGTACCAGAATAATCTTTCGCAAAGTCGATCTTGGCGGTATCATCCTCAGAAATGTAGGCGCCTCCGTGATCAACAATAAAAATGCCCCGCTCCTGTTTGGCCAGAGCGCTTTAAGTAAATACGGAAAAATCGTGATTGACAATGAAAACAAGGTGATAACAATAACGACGAATAACAATAGCGTAAAATTTGCAAATTAATAGAGAATATGAAATGCACCTCCTGCCAGGGCGAATGGACCCCACCTCAAAATATCTCGATTAGCAAATGCCCGTTTTGTGGTATTGACCTGTTAATGATATTGAACCAACAGGCCGGAGAATTAACCCCTGAAATTATTCTCCGCAACATGATTACCATTTATGGGCTTGAGCTTTTGCAAAACGAGCAGCGTCTGCTGGCTATGATTGCCGATCTTTTTGCACACGACAAAAAGACCAAAAAACTTTTGCAGCTCTCTGTAAAAGAAAAGATACCGCAACAAATGGCCGTTATGCACAATGACCCCGACCGAGAATTAAGATTAAACGCTATACAAAGCCATTTAACTGATGAAGATATTTTAGGAAAAGACGCTATTGAAAGAATATTAACCCTTTGGCGCACTGCTTTGGATTGGGTAGAACCGAAAGAAACATTCGAAATTGTTTGGCGTGGGGGGTATTGTGGTTTCAAAAGTTCAAAGAGAGGAATGATTTCACCGTTTAAATATGATTATATTGGGAATTTCAATGAAGATCAGGCATGTGCGAAATTAAACGGCAAATGGGGGTTTATCGACAAAATTGGTAAAGAAGTTATACAATTAAAGTATGATGAAGCTGATAGTTTCAGCGACGGCTTGGCTCGTGTAAAATTAAACTATAAATATGGTTTTATCGACAAAACCGGCAAAGAGGTAATCCAAGTTAAGTATGAAAATGCCGAGTCATTCAGCGAAGGTGTTGCCAGTGTGAAGTTAAATGGGAAATGGGGTTTTGTTGATAAAACAGGCAAAATAATTATCCCGTTTATGTATGAATATACCAACAAATTCAGTGAAGGATGGGCAGCAATTCAGCAATCAAATGGTAATTGGGGATTTCTTGACAAAAATTGTGCTCAGATAGACCTGTTCAGATACAGCTATGCTTTTTCTTTCAGTGACGGATTGGCATTGGTAAAATTAAATGATAAATGGGGCTACATAAACAAAGCAGGTAAAAAGGCAACCCCATTTAGGTACAGCTATGCCGTTTCTTTCTGTGACGGGTTGGCGTTAGTAAAATTAAATGACAAATGGGGCTACATAAACAAAGCAGGAGAAGAGGTAATCCCATTTAGGTACAATGAGGCGGAGTCTTTTAGAGAAGGTGTTGCCACTGTAAGATTAAATGACAAATGGGGCTACATAAACAAAGCAGGGGAAGAGGTAATCCCATTTAGGTACAGTCAGGCCAAGTCTTTCAGAGAAGGTGTTGCCATTGTAAGATTAAATGACAAATGGGGCTACATAAACAAAGTAGGGGAAGAAGTAATTCCATTTATATATGATAAAGCCGATTATTTCATAAATGATATGGCACCAGTTAAATTAAATGGCCAATATGGTTTTATCGACAAAACCGGCAAAGAGATAATCCCGATAAAGTATGATGAAAACATATTTTTCAAGGAAGGTTTGGCTTGTGTAAAAACGAAAGGTAAATATGGTTTTATCGACAAAACCGGTAAAGAGGTAATTCCATTTAGGTATGAAAAGGCCAATGATTTCAATAATGGAATGGCTAGAGTTAAACTAAATGATCTAAATGGTTTTATCGACAAAACCGGCATTGAGATAATCCCGTTAAGGTATGATGAGGTCGGAGGATTTGACGACAAAACGGGTAAGGAGTTAGGCCCTTTACTAACTACAGAGGTTGGGGGATTCTTCGAAGACATTGCAAGAGTTAAATATAACGGGAAATGGGGTTTTATTGACAAAACCGGCAAGGAGGTAATTCCTTTTAAGTATGATGAGGTCGGAGTATTTTACGGAGGCATTGCCAGAGTTAAACATAACGGGAAATGGGGTTTTGTTGACAAAACCGGCAAAGTGGTGACCCCCTTTAAGTATGATGAGATAAAGGTGTTTAAAGAAGATATGGCCGGAGTTAAATTGAATGGGAAATGGGGTTTTATTGATAAGACCGGTAAAGAGCTAATTCCGCTAAGGTACGATGATGTGGGGCTTTTCAACGACGGCTTGGCTAGAGTAGAATTAAATAATATGAATTTTTTAGATTTCAAATGTGGTTTTATCGATAAAACCGGTAAAGAGGTAATTCCAATAAAATACCTCTATGCAGAGTCTTTCCGTGATGGATTGGCAAAAGTAAAATTAAATAACAAATGTGGTTTTATTGATAGGAACGGCAAATGGGTAAGAGATATATATTTTTAATCAATGAACGATTATGAAAAATAATGAATTGGAAATTAAACTTGTAAATGCATTCAAGGAGAAACTGAAAGGACAAATATCAGATAACGGTGAGTTATTGATGTTTAGAATACCTGTAAGGATTGTTAAAATTGGTGAGCTAACTGCAACAATACAACATAGAAGTTTTGATGTTAATCAATTATTATTACATGGTAGCACTAATGTGTATTTAGCTGGAGTGATTGAAATTTATATAGAAGATGAATTCAAAAATGTTAAGCCAAGTGAATTTTACAATTTTGAAGCAATAGGAGTTGGAGCAAAATTAAATGCTGACAAGGAATTTGAGATTCAAGATAAGATTACACTAAGCAATTTCAATAAGAGGTAATGAAAGAATTCAAATCATCCGATAAAATCGAATTAAAGGTTGGCGGTAGTGTATTCGTTAAAAAGAAGTTGGGTGAAGGCGGCCAGGGTATTGTTTATTTGGTAGAGCTCAATGGCAAAGATTATGCCCTGAAATGGTACACCCAGCCCTGCAAGAAGGAGTTTTACGACAATCTCGACAACAACATCCGCAACGGTGCGCCAACCGGGGCATTCCTTTGGCCGCAGTTTTTAACGGTATGGAAAGAGAAACAATTCGGCTACCTCATGGCTTTACGTACGCCGGAATACCACGATTTTTCACACTTCCTGCTAGCCAAAGTGCGTTTTGCCAGTTTGTCGGCTATGATTAGCGCGGCCTTGCAAATCAGCAACGCGTTTCGCGAGTTGCACCGCAAAGGCTACAGTTATCAGGATTTAAACGACGGCAATTTTTTCATCAATCCCCAAACGGGCGATGTGCTGATTTGCGACAACGACAACGTGGCGCCTTACGGCAAAAATCTGGGAATTGCCGGGAAATGCCGCTACATGGCCCCCGAAGTGGTGTTGCGTAAAAATTTGCCCAATGCCGATTCCGACCGCTTTTCGCTGGCCGTCATCCTTTTCATGTTGTTGTTCAACAATCATCCGCTCGAAGGCAAGCTGGTTGCGGCCGTTCCCTGTCTGACTGATGAGATGGAACGCCTTTTTTATGGCAGCAATCCCGTTTTTATCTTCGACCCGCAAAACGATGCGAACCGTCCGGTTATGGGCATCCACACCAACGCGATTCGACGTTGGCCGGTCTTTCCACAGTTTATACAGGAGGCTTTTGTTCGTGCTTTTGGCTACAGTTGCATACACGAACCCAACCGGCGCGAACCCGAAAACGAATGGCAAAAGCTGTTTCAGCAATTGCGCGACCAAACAGTGAAGTGCAGTTGTGGCAGCGAAACGTTTATCGACACCACCTCCGCTCCTGTTTGTATCAATTGTCGCAAAAATTTGGGCGATCCGCTGAAACTGACTATCAACCGTCACCGGGTGGTTATGTTCCCCGGACAAAAAACTTACAGCTTCCACACCAGATTGCACAGCGACGATTATACCACCATTACCGGCGAGGTTATTCAAAACAAAAACAACCCCAATTTGTGGGGCTTGCGAAATTTAACTTCCGACAACTGGATGATCACCTTGCCCGATGGCTCACAAAAAAGCATTACGAACAACGAGGTTGTTCCGGTTTTCAAAGATGTTCAGATTATTTTTGCCGGAGGGGTGAAGGGGGAAATGGTCGGTTAATAAATAATAAAATGAAGTAAAAAGATGGCAGTCATTTACTTGAACGAAGAAGCAAGAATGGCATTTGAAGATAATAGTAGTAAACCAATTTATCGCTATTGTTCTTTAGAAAATGCCTTGACTATGATTAGTAAAAATAGTTTCTGGTTCTCTAATCCTATAAAATGGCCTGATCCATTTGAAAGGCTTTTTATTGATGCAGAATATCTGTTGAATGGAGCCAAACTTGAATTTCCTTACAAAGGTAAACTCTTTTGTATGTGTGTAACTCAAGAAATTAATAGTGAAGCTACATGGAATGCTTATTCTTCCACCCAAATTGCTATACAGTTTGAGCTAAACACTAAAGCCTTTATTAATTTATTAGAAAAACAAACAAAATATGATGTTTTCATAGGTAAAATGAATTATCTACCCACCAAAGATATTTGGAGAAATAGTGGACCAGAGGGTTTTAAAATGAGTGATTTATTTGATTCAAACATTGATGAAAAAGAAAAACTGAAGCTATTGTTGTTGAAACGAGTTTCTTTTGAATATGAAAATGAATTTAGAATTATCTTAATCTCAAAATCAAAAACTGATTCAACAAATGGTGTCAATATTAAAATTCCAAAAATAAAAACAAAATTTCCAAAATCGATCAAAGAGATAATTCCATCAATAAAGATTGGCCCATCAAAGAATAATGATTTTGTGAGTGCATTAAAGAAAATTCTTGTCGAATTGGTTGATTCTGAAATTAGTGCGTCTAAACTTAAAAGAACTTTGAAAGCAAAAGTTTACAATGTGAGTAAAGTAAAATAATTCATATATCTAAAAAATAAACTATGAGCCTATTAGATGCAGTTTCCATTCCGCGCCGAACGATGGCGCTGTTTTTCTTGGTTGATACCTCCGGCAGTATGAGCGGCGATAAAATCGGGGCCGTGAACGAAGCTATTCGTGAAGTAATCCCCGAAATCAAAGACATTTCGGCGGAAAATGCCGATGCGTTAATTAAAATTGCCGTACTCCAGTTTTCGTCGGGAGCACAGTGGCTTTACGAAAAACCCGTTGATTCGGATCAGTTTGTCTGGAACAACCTCGAAGCCGGAGGTTTGACCGATATGGGTGTAGCTTTCAAAATGCTGAATGAAAAGTTGTCGCGTAACCAATTTATGGCCGATGCCATTGGTTCGTATGCCCCTGCTATTTTTATGATGTCGGATGGTGAACCCACCGACGAATATAAAAAAGGTCTTGAAGAATTGCGCAAAAACAAATGGTTCAAAGTGGCTATTAAAGTAGCTGTTGCAATTGGAGCCGATGCCAATACTGAAATTCTGAAAGAGTTTACCGGAAATGAAGAGTGTGTATTAACGGTGAGGTCTCCACAGGCTTTGCGAAAAATGATCCGCTTTGCCAGTGTTACCGCTTCGCAGATTGGTAGCAAAAGTTCGGGCGTTGGCGCTGATTCCGCCGACGATTCAAATCAAAAAGCAGCCGACTTTGCTGGTCAAATGAAGACATTCCAACAAGACAACACCGATTTAGGCGGTATTCAGGAAGGATGGTAACAGCAAAAACCAATTTATGCAAAAACTTCAGGCATTTCACGTTTGTGAAATAGGGGCTTCGCACATCAAAGATGGGAAACCATGCCAGGATTTTTCATTAAGTTATGAAAGTCGTGATTACGCTGTGGCAATCGTATGCGATGGTCACGGTGGAAACAAATATCTCCGCAGCGACCGTGGCTCACGCATGGCAGCAGAACAAACCATGGAGGCAGTCAGCGAATTGATGAAAAACCGGTTTCGCAAGAGTTTGATGGGGATGAAGGTAATGGATACCTTGTTGACCTATCCTGAAAAGTTCATGAGCCAACTGGCAGCTAATATAATTTACCGTTGGCGTGAGTGTGTGGAAAAAGATTTTGCCGGAGAGCCATTCTCGGAAAAAGAAATCGCAGTGCTTACTCCCAAAGAATTAGACTCTTTTCAGGCAGATGATGGTTGGGTAACTGCATACGGGACAACCTTAATTGTTGCGGTCATGGCAAGAAACTTCTGGTTTGGCCTGCAAATAGGCGATGGTAAATGTGTGGCTGTAAGCGACAAGGGCGCGTTTTCGCAACCTATTCCCTGGGACGATTCATGTTTCCTGAATGTAACCACTTCGCTGTGCGATGTTCAGGCTTTGTCGCGTTTTCGCAACTATTTTAGTGCTGAAAACCTCCCTGCAGCCATCTTTGTAGGTTCCGACGGCGTTGACGATACCTTTGGAACCGATGATGCTTTGCACGATTTCTATCAAACCGTGCTGAAACTTTTTGCTGAAAAGGGGATGGAACAAGCCAAAGTTGAATTACAAAACTATTTACCTACCCTGTCTACCAAGGGAAGTCAGGACGATATTGCGATTGCGGGGATAACAAATGTGAAAACATGAGGATGTTGGAATAAAAAACCCCACAAAACTGTAGGGTAAAAATTCAGATGATTTATCTATTTTTAATAAACCAACTCTTAAGTTGAGATCATACTCGGTCAAAGAGTCGAGTAAGACATCATCTTAAAAATTGGCATCCGATTAAAAGCAATATAGCTTTCATTCTTTTGTATGTTTTCCGCATGGCATTACTATGAGTTGATAGGACAGGTTCCGCCTGTTCACCATATCGCTTTCCCCAATAAGACGAAGGTAAAGCTGCTTGATTATCCGCCTGTTAAAATATATTATTGGAGCTCTCAATCATTGGGGTTACAACAAGTACAACTGGATGGTTTCAGAATATTCAGTTTAGAAAAGTCGGTGTGTGATGCTGTAAAATTCAGAAATAAAATTGGTAAAGACACAATGGCAGAGATTCTTAAAAATTATCTCAAAAGAAAAGACAAAGACCTGAATTTGCTTTTTCGTGTGGCTAAGCAGATGAAAATGGAAAGTTTGCTGAGAGATTACCTTAGTCTGATTCATTAAATTCCAATTTACTTTTCAAAGAGTCTTTAATTATTTTGTGGTCAATACTTAATTTGTATATTTGCAATTCGCGAATTGCAAATACGTTTAACTAAGATGAAGAATCATAATGGAATGCGGCCACAAGATGTCGTGATTTTGTTAAAATTGAGCACAATGAACATGGAGAGTCTTCGTTTTGCCGATATTGCAGATTCACTGAAGATTAGCGCATCTGAAGTCTCGGAGAGCCTGGAACGCAGCCGCATGGCCCGCCTTGTTTCAGAAGACAAACGAGAGTTGTACCGTTCGTCATTGATGGAATTTTTGGTCTTTGGATTAAAGTATGTTTTCCCGGCATCTCCCGGCGCTATGATCAGGGGGGTGGCAACTGCGCATGCTGCACCGCCTCTAAACAATATCATCACGGCGCAGAACGATTTATTCGTTTGGCCTACCGCTAAAGGGGCCACGCGAGGGCAGGCAATTGTACCCTTGTACAAAACAGTCCCAGAGGCTGCAATAAAAGACGCCAAACTTTATGAACTGCTGGCCCTCACCGATGCAATCAGGGTTGGCAGGGTAAGAGAGGTGAACATCGCTATCGAAGAATTGAAGAAACGAATAAATCCAATTTAACATGTCGAACATCGCATTATTGGCCGCGGTTGCAAAAGGTCTTGGTCACCTCTCACAATCTGTTGTATTTGTTGGCGGGGCGGTAACTGAATTGTATGCAACAGATAGAGCCGCCACCGAGGTGCGGGCAACCGACGATGTGGATTGTGTGGTCGAATTGGTATCTTATAGGGAGTTTACTGTGATTGAAGAGGAGTTGCGAAAGCTGAAATTTACTAATGATACAGAGAGCAGCGTTATCTGCAGATGGATTTACAGGGGGATAAAAGTTGATATTATGCCCAACGATGCTTAGGTTATTGGCTTTAGCAACCAGTGGTATGCCGATGGGATGCGTAATTCGATCAATTACGAACTGGAAGAAAACCTAACCATTCGGATTTTTGCTCCGGCCTGGTTTCTGGCATCAAAAATGGTTGCCTTTGCAGATCGCGGGAAATATGTTTTTCGTACGAGTTCTGATTTCGAAGATATTGTCTATGTATTGGATAATAGTCCACTCCTCGTAGACGAAATTAAGTCGGCAGATGACAAGGTAAAGCAATATCTCAAATCAGAGTTTCGAAAGTACTTATCAAACAAAAATCTCTCGGAAGGCATATTTTGTGCCTTGCCATATGGTTCAGGCAGTGAAAGAATTGATCGAATCAGAGCAATTATGGAAGAAATCACGTTCACTGCGTAACTTAGCCCAAAGAAATATTATGGGCTAGTTGCGACTGCAGGATTAACTTCAATATCACAGGAGGAGGGGCATCATCACCGGATTATCCGTAAACAGCTGTTTTGCAGATTTTCTACTTGTCTTCCGTGCTTTTTTAGCACGAAATGCAATGATCAAATTAAAAAAACATATTTTGTACCTTTGCCCCGAAAATGGGAATAATCCGGTGAACGGATCTGATCATTCAGGGTCACCCCATACTTAATTATAACCCGAAAAAGAAGTTATTGAAATGAGAAAATGGCGTGTCGAGGATTCTGCTGAGTTGTACAGCATCAACGGTTGGGGTATCAATTATTTCTCCATTAACGAGAAAGGACATGTAGTGGTTACCCCCCGTAAGGATAGTGTCCAGATCGATCTCATGGAGTTGGTCGAAGAGTTGCAGCTGAGGGATGTTTCAACCCCCGTTTTACTTCGTTTCCCGGATATCCTGGATAGCAGGATCGAAAAAATGGCGAGCTGTTTTAAAATTGCCGCCGAAGAATATGGTTACAATGCCCAAAATTATATCATCTATCCGATCAAGGTCAACCAGATGAGGCCTGTCGTTGAAGAGATCGTTACCCACGGGAAAAAATTCAACATCGGATTGGAGGCCGGTTCCAAACCCGAGCTTCACGCCGTGATCGCCATCAATACCGACAACGACTCCCTGATCATCTGCAACGGATACAAGGACGAAGATTACATCGAACTGGCATTGTTAGCCCAGAAAATGGGACGCCGGATCTACTTAGTCATTGAGAAACTGAGCGAGATGAAACTGATCGTTAAAATAGCCAAGCAGTTTAAGATCAAACCCAATCTGGGCATTCGCATCAAACTATCCAGTACCGGAAGCGGGAAATGGGAAGATTCAGGCGGCGATGGCAGTAAGTTTGGGCTTACTTCAAGCGAACTTCTGGAAGCGCTTGATTATTTAGACAAAAACAAGATGAAAGATTGTTTGCACCTGATTCATTTTCACATCGGAAGTCAGGTGAACAAAATACGCCGCATCAAGCTGGCCATGCGCGAAGCATCACAGTTTTACGTTCAGATGCACAAAAACGGTTTCTCTATCGATTATGTGGATATTGGCGGCGGATTGGGCGTTGATTACGACGGCACCAGATCCTCCAGCGAAAGCAGCGTAAACTACAGTATCCAGGAGTATGTCAACGATGTCGTTTCAACTTTGGTTGATGTCAGTGAAAAAAACGGGCTTCCACATCCCAATATTATTTCAGAATCAGGACGTTCATTGACCGCCCACCATTCGGTACTGGTATTCGAAGTATTGGAATCAACTTCCCTCCAGCGATGGGACGAGGAAGAGGTGGTGAGCACTGATGATCACGAATTGCTGCAAGAGCTTTATTCCCTGTGGGATACCCTGAATCAACCCCGGATGTTGGAAACCTGGCACGATGCCCAGCAAATCAGGGAAGAAGCTTTGGATCGTTTCAGCTTGGGATTGCTGGATATCTCCACCCGGGCCAAAATTGAGCGGTTGTTCTGGTCTATTGCACAAGAGACTACCCAAATGATCGCCGGGATGAAACATGTACCCGAAGAGTTTGTCACGTTGCCTAAATTATTGTCAGATAAATATTTCTGTAATTTCTCCCTTTTCCAGTCACTCCCCGATTCCTGGGCGATCGATCAGATTTTCCCGATCATCCCTTTAAACCGGCTGGACGAGAAGCCGGACAGAACGGCAACTATTCAGGATATCACCTGTGATTCGGATGGTAAGATCGAAAATTTTATCTCGGCACGCAACCAATCCTATAACTTGCCCGTACATTCACTGAAACCCAAAGAACCTTACTATCTCGGCGTATTCCTTGTCGGGGCTTACCAGGAGATTTTGGGCGACCTTCACAACCTCTTCGGAGATACCAATGCAGTCCACATATCTGTTGACGAAAAAGGGTACAACATCGATCAGGTTATTGATGGTGAAACAGTTGCTGAGGTTTTGGAGTATGTCCAGTACAGTCCTAAAAAACTGGTCCGGACCGTTGAAACCTGGGTAACTTCCTCCGTCAAATCCGGAATCATATCGGCTGAAGAGGGGAAAGAATTTTTATCCAACTATCGATCAGGATTATACGGATACACCTACCTCGAGTAGCTCGACAGGATCTTGGTAAAAATTGATTTACCAATCAAAAACGAATAGACTGCTTTTTGTGGTAAAGATGGGAATGACCCAACTACCCTGCCAAGCATTTTAACCATCCTATTTAAAAAATTGTGAACCATTGGAATTGTACTTTTTCATCTCCAACTACATGACTGCAATTTGTAAACCCACACGAGCCAACACTCAAACCTAAGGAATGAGCATTAAAATGAACTTAAAAAAACATTTGGACAGGATAAATTTTTATTTACCTTTGCAGCAACATGCTTACCCCGCTTCCCGTAAGAACAGCGCGCTCAGGGTGAGCTTTTTATTTATATACCCATGAGTAAAGTGCCTTACACTAAAACGGCACTCTCGTATGCCGGCCAACTTCAACAGTTAAAAAACAGGGGACTCATAATTGCCAACGAACCCAAAGCGCTTCATTTATTAGAAGTAATCAGCTATTACCGCCTAAGCGGCTATTGGTACCCAATGCTTGCTGACAAGCAAATCCATCAGTTTAAACCCAACTCTAACTTCGAAACAGCTTTCAATATTTATAAATTCGACCGAGAATTGCGTCTGCTTATTATGCGCGAACTAGAAAAGATAGAAGTGGCAGTTCGTGCAAAAATGATTTATGTGCTTTCGCACAGCCGGGGGGCATTCTGGTATCTCGATTCGGCCAATTTCTCGAACCCGGTTAAACATGCGGATACGCTTTCGAAGGTTGGCGCAGAATATTCGCGCAGCGACGAAGAGTTTATCCAAGCATTTAAAAACAAGTACACCGATTCGATGCCTCCCAGTTGGATGATGTTTGAAGTATCGTCGTTTGGAATATTATCAAGTCTATACAGCAATCTCGTATCAGGAAAGGATAAGCGTGATATTGCCGGTTATTTTGGACTAACCGACAGCGTTCTTTCTTCGTGGCTGCATAGCATTGTTTATTTGCGTAATATTTGCGCCCACCACTCGCGATTGTGGAACCGGGAAATGCGAATTCAGCCCATTGTTCCCCGCAGTCCCCGCAATCCATATATCAATCAAACTGCTTACATTTCGCCTGAAACCGGATTGTCAAGATCGCTGAATAATAAAACCTACTTTATCCTTTCTATGATCATTTACCTGATGAATACCATTAATCCAAGACACCAAGTTCAGTCTAAGTTTAACGCTTTGCTTGCAAAATATCCGAATATTGATACCAAGGCAATGGGCTTTCCCGATAATTGGGAAACCGAAACACTGTGGAAATAAGTATGAAACGAACATGTTGTCGGCAATAGAAACGCCGATGAAAATAATTCTCAACAACATGTTAGTCAACTGGTTAAGACGAAACACTGAAGGCTGGGCCAATTTTTTAGACTGCCTGAAAGCCTGGCTGGAGTACGGGATCAATTTAAGAAAAGGCGCATTTGACTATATGAGAAAGTAATGATGGTTGATGCTCAGATCAATTACAGCCACCTCATCAAAGCCAAAGCCACCGAACTGGGCTTTGATGCTTGCGGTATCTCACCTGCCAAACTTTTGGAGGAAGATAGCGCACGGCTGTCCGGCTGGCTGGGATCCGGCCACCACGGCACGATGGGCTATATGGCCAACCATTTCGAGAAGCGGGTGAACCCCGCCAAACTTGTCGAAGGGGCAAAATCGGTGGTATCGGTCCTGCTCAACTACTACACAGACCGGAAACAGGAAGACCCGGAAGCTCCGGTTATCTCAAAATATGCTTTGGGAAAAGATTACCACCACGAACTGAAAGAGCGGCTTTTCAAATTACTTTCTTATATCCAAACGGAGCTCTCCCCTTGCGAGGGCAGGGCTTTCGTCGACTCGGCGCCATTGCTGGAAAAAGCGCTGGCCCGGGAGGCCGGTCTCGGCTGGATCGGGAAAAACAGCCTGCTGATTCATCCCCGCAAAGGGAGTTTTCTGTTTATCGGGGAGCTGGTCCTCGACCTCGAACTGGACTACGACGACCCTTTCGGGAACAATCTTTGCGGCTCCTGCACAAGGTGTATGGACAGTTGCCCGACCGGGGCCATTATCGCCCCTTCTCAATTGGATGCCCGTAAATGCATCTCCTACCTCACCATCGAAACCAAAGAGGAGATTCCCGAGCCGCTCGCCGGAAGTCTCACCAACAGACTGATCGGGTGTGATATCTGCCAGGAGGTCTGCCCCTGGAACAGCAAAGCGCAACAACACGAGGTCCTTGCATTTCAACCCAAAACAGAACTTCTCCAAATGACTGCTTCGGCATGGAAGATGCTCGACAAACCAACTTACAACCGGCTTTTTAAAGGCACAGCTGTCGGGCGTGCCGGATTTGTCCGCATGAAAAGGACCCTGGAGCACCTGTCCGGCCCAAAATGATGTATCTTTACTTCTCGAAGTTTTTTGAGAATGTTCGGAGTTCCTCATTCCAAAATCGACCCTTCGACAAGCTCAGGGACCGCTGGCGCTGGATAAGATAAATTTCACGATGCGAATAGAATGACAGAACAAACCTGGTCGTCCTTCGACGGCATTAACCTATACGGGGTAGTTTGGCGCCCCTCCGTTTCGCCCAAAGCAGTGCTTGCTTTTGTGCATGGGCACGGGACCCACTGCAGGCGATACGACGAATGGTTCGGCGCTTTTGTGAAAGAGGGATTTGCGGTGATTTCCTTCGATTTACGCGGCCACGGACGTTCCGGGGGAAAACAGGGGACCATCCATCGCTACCGCGAATACCTGGAAGATACTTCACTGTTGATGCAAAAAGCCAGGGAGAACTTTCCCGGCCTTCCGGTAGTGCTGTACGGTCACAGCATGGGGGCCACCATTGTTCTTTCCTACCTGGGAGGCGCAGAGAATCTCCCCGAACTGGCCATCCTTGCCTCGGCCTGGTTAGAACTGGTTCAACCTCCCGGCAAAATGAAAAGTATCGCCATCTGGCTGGCCGACTCACTGATCCCTCAGGTTACGATCAGAACCGGACTAAAAGCCAAAGATTTCGCCCCTCCCGCCACAACCGAACAGCCGAAAGAACGGGATCCGCTGATGCACAAAAAGATGTCGGCCCGTTGTTTCAGGGAGGTACAAAAGGCATCTCTCAAAATTGGGCCAGACACTTTACCTGCCAATGTTCCGATGCTTTTCATGCACGGCTCCCAAGACAAGGTCTCGGCTCCGGCCGCTTCCGAAAAACTGGCCAACAGCCTTCCCGGCAG
>JAMDDG010000317.1:16544-16882 GCA_023488865.1 Bacteroidota bacterium
ATCGATTGGATAAACAAACAGTTATGATAACTTTTCACACTGAAGTCGGATTGCCCAAGGTTGCCAGGCAACTCTCCTACCGCCGGAATGCCCTGATGATAGGCTCTTGTTTTACCGAAAACATCGGCAACTACCTGCAAAAGAATTGCTTCCCGGTCCTGACCAATCCATGCGGGATATTGTACAATCCGGCTTCGATGGCCGAATGTACCGACTTCCTGGTAAGGGAAAAACAGTTTATGGAAGCCGATCTTTTCTATGCCAACGAATTATGGAATAACTTCCATTTTCACAGCCGGTTTTCCCATCCGGACAAAGAAACTGCCCTGGCGGGGAGG
>JAMDDG010000388.1 GCA_023488865.1 Bacteroidota bacterium
TTAAGTCGCTGATTGAAACGCCCACTTTCGACAAAAAAAACGAATCGGAAGAAGAGAAACATTACCAAAAGCTGATCAACCTTTTTTACCACTATTGGTTTAGAAACAAACTTTCGGCAGAAGAGATTTCGTCTTTCAAACGCTATCTTCAAAATCCGCATATTCCGGATCACGAAAAAGCTTTGCTGATTACTTCCTTAACGCTTAGCCAGTTGCACTTCTTTGACGAACAGAAAATTATGCTGCTCTTCGAAGGATATGAAAACAACCAGGAGGAGGTTAACCAGCGTGCCCTTACCGGACTGCTTATTTCGTTGTATTATTTCGATAGCAGGATTTTCCTTTTCCCTGCCATTCAGGCACGACTGGAATTATTACATGAAAAAAACTCCTTTAAACTGCATCTTGAAAAAATATTGCTACAGTTGATCGGCTCCAAAGAGACAGAAAAGATTCAGCGGAAGCTTCAGGACGAAATCCTTCCTGAGATGATGAAATTAAGTCCCAACCTGCGAAATAAACTGAGTCTTGAAGCGTTGTTTACAGATGCCCTGAATGAAGATAAAAATCCTGAATGGCGCGATATTTTCAAAGATTCGCCCGGTTTAATGGACAAGATGGAGGAGTTAAGCGAAATGCAAATGAAAGGAGCGGATGTTTTCATGACTTCTTTTGCCAACTTGAAAAATTTTCCTTTTTTCAGTGAACTGACCAATTGGTTTGTCCCTTTTTACCCCAATCATCCACAGCTGTTGCGAAGTTCTACACTGGAAGACCAGCAGGACAATCAGAAATTATTTGATCTGATACTGAAAACCCCCGTTTTATGTAATTCAGACAAATACTCCTTTTGTTTCAGCATGCAAACAATTCCGGCAGAGTACAAAAAAATGATGTTCGACACGCTGTCAGCAGAGTTTGATCAACTGATTGAATCTGAAAATGAAGAGGATCAGCTTTCGCACAATAAAAAAGCAGAAGCAGTATCCGGACAATACATTCGCGACCTCTACCGTTTCTTTAAACTTCATCCGCAGCGGGAGGGATTTGAAGATATTTTTTCCTGTCCGTTCGATTTTCACAACAAAAGCGCTTTCCACAATTTGTTGAGGGAAGACAACGAGCTGCTCAGAAATATTGCCGAGTTTTACTTTGCAAAAAATTATTACCATGAAGCTGCTGAGATCTATGTGTTGCTCTCTAAGGATCTGGAAGAGGCGGAATTAATTCAGAAACTGGCGTTTTGTTACCAGAAATTGGGTGATTTTGAGCTTGCACTCTCTTTTTATCTGAAGGCTGATTTGTTTGACCAGAACCGTACCTGGAATCTCAAAAAGATTGCCCTTTGTTACAGACACCTGAAAAAGCCGGATCTTGCACTTGGATATTACCAACAGGCGATCGTCCTTGAACCGGACAACCTTGGCGTTCATATTTCGATCGGGCATTGCCAGATGGAGTTAAAGCAGTACGAAGAGGCGTTAAAATCCTATTTTAAAGTCGAATATCTCTCTCCGGGAAATAAGAAGATCTGGCGGCCGATTGGCTGGTGCTCCCTTTTATTAGGCAAGAAACAACAGTCTGAACAATATTTTAGCAAGTTGGTTGAGGACTCTCCCAATAAGTTTGATTTAATGAACATGGGTCATGTGCAATGGTGCCTGGGGAAGAGAAAACTAGCGCTCGATTATTACAAGCAAAGCATCAACAACGCCGAAATGTCAGAGCAGGAGTTCATGGACAGCTTCCAGGAAGATCTTGAACATTTGTTACAACAGGGCGTTGACCCGGACGATGTTCCTATTATGCTTGATCAGTTGAGGTATGCCCTGGAAAAAGACCAACCCAGTTAAAAAAATGATGAACAATAAAATCCGAAACAAAGAACTTAGTTGGCTTTCATTCAACGAGAGGCTCCTTCAGGAAGCATCCAAAAAGGAAGTGCCATTAATCGAAAGGCTCAAATTTTTGGGAATATATTCCAATAACCTGGATGAATTTTTCCGGGTTAGGGTGGCTATTTTGAAAAGGCTTGCCACCATCGAAAATCTTCTGCTCACCGAGGGTGAACAGCCGGTCGAAATACTGGACCAGATCGAACAGATAGTGGTTTCACAAAGCCAATGGTTCGAACGCATTTATGCCCAATTGTTAAAAGATCTGGCCGAAGAGGATATTTTTATCATCAATGAAACGCAGTTAACTCCCGAACAGGGTGAATATGTAACTGCATTTTTTAAAGAAGAGGTCCGTCCCCGAATCATGCCGATTATTGTAAAAAAGAACCAGCCCCTTCCTACTTTACGTGACGATGCCATCTACCTCGCGGTAGTGATGGCCAAATCAAAAAAAGAGGAATATGCGCTAATTGAAGTACCTACGGACATTCTTCCAAGATTTGTTATTTTTCCTTCCGAAGACCAAAGAAAACACATCATTTTACTGGAAGATGTGATCCGGTATGAGTTAAAAGATATTTTCTACATGTTCAGTTTTAAGACGATCAACTCTTTTATTGTCAAACTAACCCGTGATGCAGAACTTGACCTGGACGATGACGTGGCAGAGAGTTATGTGAATATTCTTTCGAAAAGTCTCGAAAAACGTGGCATAAGTGAGCTGGTCCGATTTGTGCACGACAAAGATATTCCTGAAAAATTTCTTGCTCTTTTGCTCAAGAAACTCAATTTTAACCGCGACGATGTCATCATTGGCGGTTCACGGACTTTTGCTCAAGAAACTCAATTTTAGCCGCGACGATGTCATCATTGGCGGTTCACGGATCCATAATTTCAAAGATTTCATGGGTTTCCCGTCGATTGGCAAAAAAGAACTTTACTACAAAACAATCAACCCGCTTTCCCATCCCGACATCCATCAGGGGGAACCCTATCTGGGTACTATAGCCAAAAAAGATATTCTGCTTCACTTTCCCTACCAATCCTTCTACCATTTTATCGACCTTTTGAGGGAAGCTTCCATCGATCCCAAAGTCGCCGAGATCAAGATGACAGCCTATCGGATGGCCCAAAATTCAAATGTGATCCACGCCTTGATCAATGCTGCAAGAAACGGGAAGAAAGTTACCGTAGTCCTGGAACTCCGGGCACGTTTTAACGAACAAGAGAATATACAGTGGGGCAATTTATTAACCCGTGAGGGGGTAAAAGTAATTTTCGGCGTTCCCGGATTAAAAGTGCACTCAAAACTTTGTCTTATCACCAGAAAAGAGGAGAAAGTACTGGTCCATTACGCCTGTATCGGCACCGGTAATTTTAACGAGACAACTGCTAAAATCTTCTCCGA
>JAMDDG010000254.1 GCA_023488865.1 Bacteroidota bacterium
AATTGATTCAGCCGCATGGATTCCTTTTTCAAGCCAACGTCCCAGATACCAGGAGGCAGCCCGTTATTTCTTGCAATATGCAGGATTCCCGGACTCGCTGGTTTACAACCTGAACCGCACCAAAGTCGACTATGCCAACCGTGGCTCGGATGCTGCTGCATTTGCCCTCCGCGAAAGCAGTATGGAGGATTACAAAGATGATTACATGTGCCGTGGCGAATGGGTCAATTACCTGATGGGCGCCCCCAACGGCCCGACCAAGGCACCCAACGTAATAGGAATGGGCGTTCCCATGGATATGGCGATGGCTTTTCACACCGATGCCGGGACAACAAAGGATAGTTCGATCATTGGTTCTTTGGTCATTTTTGAAACTTCTTTCGAAAAAAAGACCTTTCCCAACGGGCAATCCAAATGGGCCAGCCGCGACCTGGCCGACCTGGTCCAGACCCAGGTGGTGAACGATCTTCGGATCCTGCACAAAGCCGACTGGACCCGACGGGGGATGTGGAATAAAAGTTATTTTGAGGCATCCAGGCCAAAAGTACCCACCGTTTTATCGGAACTGCTCTCCCACCAGAATTTTGCAGACATGTGTATTGCGCAGGACCCGCGATTTAAATTCAATGTCTGCCGGGCTTTCTACAAAGGTATTCTGAAATTTCTTGCTTTTCAGAATGGAGCCGACTATGTTGTTCAACCCTTGCCGGTCGATCATTTTGCCATGAAACTGGAAGGCAACGCACTGCAACTTTCGTGGAAACCAGTCAACGATCCGCTTGAGCCAACAGCCAAACCTGCCAGCTACCGCATTTACCGACGGGTGGAAGAGGGAGGCTTCGATGAAGGCGTTGTTGTGAAGGATACTGCCATTACCCTGCGGGACCTGAAACCGGGGACTATTTACAGTTTCAAGGTAACAGCCGTGAACGATGGCGGGGAAAGTTTTCCTTCAGAAATCCTGGCTTGTTCGTTACCGGTAGACAACCAAAAACCGGTGCTGATTGTCAATGGCTTTGACCGCATTTGTGCCCCTGCGGCTTTCGATAACGGCAAAGAGGCCGGCTTCCTGATGTCTGAAGACGAGGGCGTTCCTTATATCGAAAACATGTCCTACATTGGTGAACAATACGATTTCAACCGTAAATCGCCCTGGGTCGACGACGATGCCTCTGGATTTGGCTCCAGTTATGCAGATCAGGAAACCCGTGTCGTACCCGGAAACCGCTTCGATTATCCCTATGTTCACGGCAAATCATTCCGGAACAATGGATGGGGATTTATCTCCATGAGCGATGAAGCGTTTGAGAACCAAAATATCAATCCCGCTTCCTTTTCACTCTTCGACCTGATCTTTGGTGAAGAAAAAACCACCAGGCGTCTGATTGGCTTTCCCGGTAGGGATTTCACGATCTTTACCCCAAAAATGAGAACGGCCATTGGGAATATCGCTCAGTCGGAGGGGGCAAAGATCCTGGTATCTGGAGCTTACGTCGGCAGTGACCTGCGGTTGTGCGATGACTCTCTGGCGAAAAAATTTGCCGCCCAGGTGCTTCACTATTCGCTCAGAACGGACCACGGAAGCAAATCGGGTCAAATTTATACGGTTAACAGTCTGAAAGATAACAATTCCGAGCAATATCATTACATCAACAGTTGGCACCCTTCCATCTACAAAGTGGAGGCGCCTGACGCCATTGAGCCTGCAGGTAAAGAGGCTTCCACGCTGTTCCGCTATTTTGGGGACAACAAGAGCGCCGGTGTTTGGTACAAAGGCAAATACCAGAGCGTTGTGCTCAGCGTTCCGATTGAAGCGATAGCAACCGATCGTGAAAGAGATGCACTGATGAGTCAGTTATTGGAACTGATGGAATTAAAAGGAAAATGAATTATTAAAAATTAAACCACAAAGGTGCACAAAGGGTGATACAAAGAAAAACACAAAGGGTAAATCCATGCTTTGTGTTCTTTGGGCACTCCTTCGGGCTCCTTCGTGGTAAAAGAGAGAAATTTACATGAAGATCACCTGTTTTATCCCGGTAGGGAGTGAAAATGAGACAAAGGCTACGGTTCAGGAGCTGAGAAACTCGGGATTAGTTGCAAAAATATTTCTGATCGGCGCCAGTCAGCCCCAATTTGGTATTCAGGGTACTGAATTCCTGAAATCCGGAGGTTTATCCACCGGGGCTACGATTAAAACCATCGCATCGTTAAGCCAGACCGCTTTCACCCTGATTTATACCCGGCAAAGTCCGCTGAAATTGAGTCAGTATGCGCTTGAACGATTCATCCGCGTGGCCGAAGATACCGGCAGCGGACTGGTTTATTCCAATTATTATGCGGTTAAAGCCGGCGCCGTTGAATCCCATCCGGTAATTGATTACCAGGAGGGAAGTTTGCGCGACGATTTTAATTTCGGTTCGCTGCTGTTCTACCCGAAAGAAAAATTAACTGAGGCGGCTGCTAAAATCGACGAAACGTTGAGCCATGCCGGTCTGTACGCACTCCGGCTAAACCTTTCGCTGATCGCCCAGATCTTCCGCATTCCGGAATATCTTTACACTGAAGAAGAATCGGACCTTCGTCTGTCGGGCGAAAAGATTTTCGATTACGTGGATCCCAAAAACAGGGGAGTGCAAATTGAGATGGAAACCGTGTGCACCCAATTTCTGAAAGATGCCGGAGCCTATCTCCTACCTGATTTTCAACCTGTCAACTTTGGAGAAGAAAAATTTCCCGTCGAAGCAACTGTCATCATCCCGGTACGAAACAGGGTACGGACCATCGAGGATGCCATCCGGTCGGTGCTGTCGCAAAAAACGAATTTTGCCTTCAACCTGATCATCGCCGACAACTACTCGACCGACGGAACTACCGAACTGATTGATAAATATGCCCAAAAAGATACACGGCTGATCCACCTGATCCCCGACCGCAAAGATCTCGGCATCGGTGGTTGCTGGAATGCTGCGGCGGCGCATCCTGCCTGCGGAAAATTCGCCGTTCAGTTAGACAGCGATGATCTTTATCTTGATGAAACCACACTTCAGCAGGTCGTCGATACCTTCTACCGCGAAAAATGCGCCATGGTGGTCGGCTCCTACCGGATGGTCAACTTCGATTTGCAGGAGATACCTCCCGGCGTTATCGACCACAAAGAATGGACTCCCGAAAACGGACGGAACAATGCGCTTCGCATCAATGGATTAGGAGCGCCAAGGGCCTTCTATACCCCGGTACTTCGCAGTATTAAAGTGCCCAATGTCAATTACGGCGAAGATTATGCG
>JAMDDG010000202.1 GCA_023488865.1 Bacteroidota bacterium
CCAAAACGATTGGGATTCAATCACGGTTCCAGTGGATCGTTAAACCAGGAAACGAGATTATTGTGGCCTGGACTTCCAATCTCTCACAACCATTGGAAAGGTTTGTGATGAACGAAAGCGCCCTGCGTTTTAAATTGAAGTACAATATCCGGTTTTGAGTTGATAACCTGGTCACTTCGTTCACTTTAAGTTCTTCTTAATTGAGTAAAATTTTCAAAGATCCTATTTCTCAGATCTTCTTCTGTAAGCTGAAATTTTGTGCTCGCTTCTTTGTATATCGTTTGTATTGAAATAGCTGAATTATCAGTTTCGCAAAATATTGAACTGATTGGGATTAAATGAATTGACTTATGAATTTTAGATGCAGGGTTTAATATTCCTTTCCCGACAGAAAAAAGAAATCCCTGCTGCAGTAAACGTTTGGTCAGTTCAATACCTCCGTTGTATCCGTGTAAAATTTTAGTTGTCTGATAGTTGGTGGATATTTCAATTAATTCGTCCCATGCTCTTACACAATGAAGGATAACTGGAAACCTTCGTTTGACTGCTTTTTTTAAGTGAAGCTCAAATACATCCAATTGGACCTGCATCGGAATTTTGCATACTTTATCAAAACCAGTCTCGCCCAAAGCGATCAGATTCGGTGAATTTAAACACCGATCCAACGCTTCGGAGAGATCATCCAGCGAAAGTTGATCGGCATACCACGGATGCAATCCTGCAGTAAATGGAATATCAGGAATGTCGGTGTCTTCATGCAGTAAACAATTGTAAACGGAAATCACATCCGTTTCCAGATGTTGCTGATGCGTATGCAGGTCAATGTAAGGTCTCACGCTAAAGATCTATGGTTTTTCTTTCCCTGTTGCTTTCCAGGCAGGCTTCCAGAATCCGGATAGTCAGGAGCGCTTCTTCAGGTTGTACCATCAAATTAGCCCCGTTACGGATAGCTTCATAAAGATTTGTATAGAAAAGGGTATAATTGCCTGGAATTGTTTCAATATTACCTTCAAAATGGATGCCATTCATGCTGGTATTGAGTTTTCCCCAGTCGCTTTGGGGTTCTTTCCCCCAATTAGGTTCATCCGGTAACCTGTTAATCTTCAACATCTCTTCCTGCGGATCTGTACCCATTTTTACAAATGATCCTTCAGTTCCATGAATAATAAACTGAGGCCCCATCTCCCTTACTAAATAGGAACACCGCAGGGTTGCTTCAAATCCGTGGTAATGCAAACGGATTGAAAACTGGTCGGTTGTTTTTCCTCCGGTCCTTAATACCGAAAGATGGGCAGTTACGGCAAGAGGTTTGCCGAAAAGCACTAATGCCTGATCGACGACATGTGACCCAAGGTTGAAAAGTACGCCGGTACGTTCATCGCCCTCTTCTTTCCACGATCCTTCCTGTATATAATTCCGGTAGCGATCGTAATGACATTCGTATTCCACAATCCTGCCCAGCAGCTTGTTTTTTAAAACTTTCTGAACGGTAAGGAAACCGCCATCCAACCGACGGTTCTGATAAACTGACATCAATACGTTGTTCTTTCTGGCAATTTCAATCAGGGCAACAGCCTCCTCACTTCTCTTGACGAATGGTTTTTCAACCACAATGTGTTTTCCCGCCTCCAGGGCCATTTTTGCCATTTCAAAATGGAGGTGGTCAGGGGTATTTACGATTACCAGTTCAACTACAGGGTCGTGCAGGATCTTATCAAAATCCTTTACAATGGTTGCCTGAGGGTAATTTTTTTCGGATATCCGGTGATTTCTTTCCAGAATCTTGTGGATTTTGAATTGAGGTAGGACTTTCAATGAAGGCCCGTGAAATACCTGACCTGACATGCCAAATGAGCAAAGCGCCGTTACGATTGGTTTCATATTTTATACAATATTTTGTTTTGTGTTTAAAGGGTAATTTTATTCACCTTAACAGTATTTACATAATTGATAATTATCAATTTATCTTTTGCTATATCCATCTTTTTCTTCTGAAATATAACAGCATGAAAATGGTTGCGACAACGCAAAAGATCCAGAACAATGGATAACCCCATTTCCACTCCAATTCAGGTAAATATTTGAAATTCATCCCATAAACCCCTGCAAAAAAAGTGAGAGGAATAAAAAGGGCAGAGAAAATAGTCAGCACTTTCATGATTTCATTCAATTTCAGGCTGACACTCGAGAGGTAGAGGTCCATCATGCTTGAAGTAAGATCACGCAGGCTTTCCAATGTCTCAATAATTTGAACGGTATGATCGTAGATGTTTCTGAAATAGATCCGGCTTTCCTCATGTATAAAAGGATGATCTGAACGCTCTATTTCATTGATCAGCTCCCTGACCGGCCAAATGGTCCTTGCCACATATACCAATCTTCGCTTCATCCGGTAGATCGCTTCCTGATTGGCAGAACCCGGGGCAATAATTAGGTCACTTTCTATGCCCTCAATGGTATCGCCAATATCTTCAAGCACAATAAAATATTGATCGATAATGATATCCGCTAATGCGAATGCAAGATAGTCACTTTTCATCTTCCTGACTTTCCCTTTCCCTGAAAGTATTCTTGAGCGAAGGGTGTCAAACAATGCAGACCCGGTTTCATGAAAAGAGAGAACGTAATTTTCGCCCAAAATGAGGCTAACCTGTTCTATGGAAACTTCTTTATCTACCGGATTCAGCAACAGAATTTTGAAAATAAGAAAGAGGTAATTGTTTCTTTCCTCTAAGCGCGGCCGTTGCGTCGTATTGGATATATCTTCCAGTTCAAGATGATTGATGTGAAACAGCTCACCAAGACGGGTGATTAATTCAACATCGTAGACACCGGTCACTCTTATCCATTTGATTTTATCAGTAGGGATAAATTTATTTAACTGTTCAGGACGCTCAATATTATATTCTGTTGCATCAGAATCGTCGTATTCGATCAGATCTATTTTTATTTTCTCTTCCCTGGGAACCCCAACGTACTGCACTGTTCCGGGTGGAGTGTCTTTCCCGGATGCCCTGGGTACAAACTTTTTAACATCTAACTTTTTGAATTTGCTTTTGCTTTTCATTTTTCCAATCGAAATTCTACTTGATAATCTGTAGTTTTACTGTGTTTTAAGGAGACGCTAAGATTTCAGGATAAAATTAGCAAATCTTTGCGGTCACGAAAATTTCACTGGATTTTAATACAAAAAGAAAAATGGATAAGTTTGTCTCAAGAATAAATTTATATATGAAGAAGCCTTTATAGTTGCAGCGTTTTAATTAAAAGCTAACTAA
>JAMDDG010000337.1 GCA_023488865.1 Bacteroidota bacterium
TTTCATGGAACAAAAGACAAGCTCATCTGCGGTTGCTACGGAAAAGATCCCTGGTTGCTTTCAGGCAGGGTTCCCAAAGTTGATGAAACTATTCCCCGCATTAAAACGAGCCATGAACAGGATTGGATCCGCGCCTGCAAGGAAAGTCCGGAAAACCGCGTTGAAACCGCATCTCCGTTCTCGCAGGCCGGGCCGTTCAACGAAATGGTGGTTATGGGAGTACTTGCTGTCCGGTTGCAGGACCTCAACAAGGAGTTGCATTGGGATGGGCCGAATATGCAGTTCACCAACATCCGCGACAACGAGGAGTTCAAATTCTGTATTGACGATGGAATGGTAATTAAAGAGGGACATCCGTCATTCAACAAAGTTTGGAGTAAACCCATAAACGCCAAAGAATTTGCCTACGAACTGATCAGTCATAAGTATCGTGAGGGCTGGGCGCTCCCGGATATGCCCGCATAATTTAGAATGAATAATCATTTGTGTGCCTAAATGAAATAATTAGCATCAAACCTACTCTCCCCCGGCTTCAAAAAGAGAGGGGAGACCACCCGGACTTTAGCGTGGGCGTTCGGTTGAGTCAGATTTATGCTCCGAATAGAATTTGTGCAATTATTTGCTTTAATTCTTAAGTTTAGGTAAAAAACCGGATATGCCTGTATAATTTATATTTAGCTATGAAACAAGAAGAAGCTTTAGCTTTAAAGAAAGAAGCACTCAATCACCTCACTGGTGAGCTTTTGCCTTTCTGGACCACCCGCATGAAAGACGAAATGAACGGTGGTTACCTCACCCATTTCGATAAAGACGGAAACGATTCGGGCGAAGATGAAAAATCGCTGATCGCCCAGACCCGCTGTTTATACACCATTTCATCGGCTCACCGCGCCGGATATGGTGAAGGTAAATATGCTGAACTGGCCAAACATGGCGCCGATTTCCTGATCAATAAAATGTGGGACAAGGAATTCGGTGGTTTTTACTGGATGATGGACCGGAAAGGAAACGTGAAAATTGATCAGAAAATCATTTACGGACACAGTTTCGCCATCTATTCGCTTAGTGAATATACACTCGCAACGGGCGATCCGCGCGGAATTGAATATGCCGAAAAAGTATTCGACCTGATTCAGAAATATTGCGTCGATTCGAGGTATGGTGGCTACTGGGAAATGTTTCACCGCGACTGGACGCTGTGCGGTCCGGGCAGTCGGGGTGGCGACCGGAAAACACTCGATGTGCACATGCACCTGATGGAAGCTTTCACCACGCTTTACGAGTGTTCCGGAAAAGATGTTCATCGCCGGAAATTACTCGAAGATATTGATTTGCTGATTAATAAAATTATTCATCCGGTGTATAAAACCGGCATTCCGCAGTTTTACAAAGACTGGATGGTGGCTCCGCAAATAAAATTCGACATCATCTGGGGCTGGGACCGTTTTTCGGAAGAGGGACAAAAAGGCAATGCCACCGACAATACCTGTTACGGACACAATGCAGAATTTGCCTGGTTGCTCATTCATGCCCTCGAAATCCTGAAGATTAAACCTGAAACCTATTCTGATTTGTTCCGGATTATTTTCGAACACACCGTAAATAACGGAATCGATTGGGAATTCGGTGGCGTTTATGTGGAAGGTCCGCATTCAGGAGGTGTTTACGACAAGGAAAAAGAATTCTGGCAACAGGCTGAAGTTCTGATCGGATTGCTTGATGCGGTTATTCTGTTTGGCGACGAAAAATATGGGAATGCTTACCAAAATGTTCACCGGTTTGTTTTCGACAAAGTCATCAACAAAGGAGTGGGTGAGTGGTATCCGTTACTGACCCGCCGTGGCGAACCCATCTGGACACACATGGGCCATTCCTGGAAAATCAATTACCATACCGTCAGGGCCATGATACAAAGTATCCGGCGACTCGATATTTTAGCTAAACAATGCTTAGATACTTAGAAAATCATGAACTTTTGCAAGCTTGAACTAAACGAAACACGATGGATTTATCACTCACTTTTCTGGATTGGCTTGTCTTTTCAGTTGTAATGGGCGGGAGCCTTTCTTTTGGATTATACATGGCCTATCTCAAAAAGGCCGGGCAAAACAGCGCCAATTTCTTTCTGGGCGGAAGGTCGATTAAATGGCCGATAATCGGGGCCTCGCTTTTTGCAACCAACATTGGCGCCGAACATTTGGTCGGATTATCCGGAGACTCTTATCGTTACGGGCTTTCAGCCGGTTCGGTCGAATTGACCTGCGCCATCACGCTGGGCGTTGCCTGCGCGATCCTGTTCCCATATTACATGAAAAACAAGATTTACACCATTCCTGAATTTCTTGAAATCAGATATAACCGCCGGGCCCGGACTTTCTTTTCAGGTTTGATGCTGGTAATCAGTATCATGACAAAGCTGGCTTTTACTCTGTTTGCCGGAGCTCTGGTCCTGAACAGTATTTTAGGCTGGAATGTGATGACAACTGTTTTTTACATCGGCATGGCCGTGGCCGTCTTCACCATAATTGGCGGATTTACCGCGGTGGCTTATTCTGATGTCATTCAGGTTGTTATCATGATTGGGGGCACTGCAATCATGCTTTTCATCGGGCTCGATAAAGTGGGTGGATGGAACGGTCTGATGACCAAAGTTCCGGATATGATGACCATCGGAAAACCGATGGACGATCCGGTTTATCCATTCTGGGGTATTTTGGCGACAGCTTTTTATGCCGGAATTTTTTACTGGGGAATCGATCAGGTGAATGTTCAGCGAACACTGGCAGCCCCTGATCTGAAGAATGCCAGGTGGGGATCCATGTTTGCCATCTTGCTGAAACTTACGCCGATATTTATTTTTGCCTTGCCGGGTGTAATTGCTTATGCCTTGTTTCCCGACGCCTTGCACGGCGATGAAACCAAACAGACTTTTGTGCTTTTACTCAATAAACTTTTACCAACCGGATTACGGGGCTTATTGTTGGCGTCGCTAATGGCCGCCCTGGTAACTTCCCTGATTGCGGTGCTGAATTCGGTTTCCACGCTGGTGGTGCGCGACTTCATTGTTGAGTTTCATCCCGAAGTTTCAGAAAAGAAACAGGTGAAACTGGGCCGCTATATTATTTTGCTGGTAACTCTGTTGGGTATTGGCGCAGCCTATCTGGTTTATAAAAACGAAGAGGGTTTGTATAAATATCTACAAACCATCACGGCTTATTTGGTCATTCCTGTTTTTCCGGCAATTTTCTTCGGAATTGTCAGTAAAA
>JAMDDG010000326.1 GCA_023488865.1 Bacteroidota bacterium
ACCGGCAATTATGAATTTGTCAATTATCAACTAACCGGCAATAAGGAGAAAACGCTTTTAATCGAAGTGAAGGAACGAAAAAACAACAAAATAAATGCCGGACTACATTATGATTCTGATTTCAGGGCTTCCATGCTGGTTAATATTACGCTGAGAAACCAGAATTTTTTTGGATCAAGGTTGTCCCTGGATGCAAAACTTTCCCAATACCCCATGTTTGCAGCACATTATTCAATCGATCGCGGGTGGAAACCAGGTTTTTATTCCAGGTTCATGTACGCCGCCGATCGTTTTTACCGGTACGAAGAAGGGAAAAAAATAGCCGAAATAAATATGTCCCTGGTAAACATACAGTTGGCTACACATTCTTTTATTACAGATGCCACCCGGTTTACATTGGGCAGTTCTTTGGAAATTTACCGGAGAGGAACAGTAATCGGAAATATCGACGGTTACACCATCAATGATGACACCTATCTCAATCTTTTCTCGAAGATTGAACACAACAGACTAAATAAAATCTATTTCCCTACCAAAGGAACCAACATCAGCGGAGGAATTAAAGTACTGATAAACAATGCAAACACAGAACCTGTTATGATCGGGGATTTCTTTTTTAAAAGAGCTCGATCAATTTCTGACCGGGTTGCCCTTCTCTACACTTTTAACAGCAGAATGATTTTCGGAAAAAATGAATCGTTTTTCCACCGCACCTATCTGGGCGGAGTACAACAAACCGACTATTTTGATAATACGATCCCATTTAACGGGTTCAGAAGAATGGAGATCAATACCGGAAGCGTAGGCGTAGGCAGGCTGGAGGCCAGGTTAAGAATGTGGGATAAATTATTTGTTTCGGCTACCGGGGATATTGGGATGTACAGTGAGGATAACCTCTTCTTTACCAATAAAAAAACTATCTACGGGTTCGGGATGAATTTTGCGTACGATAGTGTTGTAGGTCCGTTGGAATTTAATCTGAGTTTTTCCAGCGCAGAAAGAGATCTCATCCCTTTTCTCTCCCTTGGCTATTGGTTCTGATATTTTCTACTCTTGTGGGGTTGTTTATCTTTGTTTGTAATTCCGAATCAAGTCATTACGTCAACAACAATAGTTTGGTAAATTTTTTACTTGTGATTCAAAGTCGTTTAGTTAACAAAATTCTTTGTGTCTTCTTTGTGCTATCCGTTGTGACCTTTGTGGTTAAGTATTTGAATTTCACCACAAAGATCTCAAAGGTTCTCACAAAGGGCCCAAAGTGGGATTAATCAATATCCTTAACGAAACAGCATTGACTTATGACTTTTTAAATATTGTAACACATTGAAATACAAGAATATATGGAAATAATTAGAAATAAAAACTATTTTGCAATTCATTGATTATTAGTGGTTAATAACAAATACTGAAGTATTAAACAGTGTACATAAAAACTTTAAGTTGTTACAATCAAAAAAAACTTATGCGTTACTTTCTACTTTCCATCCTCTTGTTTTGCAACCCTTTGCTGTCAGGGTTTGCGGCCAACAACCCTGTTGATCGCTTTTTTACTACCGGAAGCCTAAAAACGGCCTCTTATTCTATTTATGCCATCAATGCCAATACCGGCGAAAAAATCTGTGAAACACCACAGAAAAGCCTTTCCACCGCCTCGGTGATGAAACTTTTCACTACTGCGGTAGCGCTTGAAACCCTTGGTCCGGATTACACCTTTTCGACTTCTCTCGCGTACACAGGAACCATTGACCCGCAAACAGGGACCCTTACCGGGAATCTCATCCTCAAAGGAGGCGCTGATCCGGCATTCTACTCCTCTTTTTTTGACGACCATTACAAAGACTGTTTTGATAACTGGACCGGACAACTAAAAAAGAGTGGCATCAAAGAAATAAAAGGCCAGTTATTGATCGATTTTTCCATTCTGGACCACACCTCCATCCCCGGAGGATGGGAATGGGACGATATCGGAAATTACTATGGGGCCGGTGTCTCAGCGCTTACCTACCGGGATAACCTCTATGAAATCCATTTTTCTTCTCCCAAATCAGCTGGGGAAGCAACCACCATCAAATCAATAATACCAGAAATTGAAGGGCTGGAATTGGAGAACAAGGTGCACTCTTCATCCAAAACCGGCGACCATACCATTGTTTATGGTGCTCCGGGCTCTTATCAGCAATACATCGAAGGGACCATTCCTGTCGACCAGTCCGATTTTGTTGTCAAGGCAGCTATGCCTGATCCTCCTGTAGCTGCGGCGAAGGCATTCCTGAAAAGCCTAAGGGAGAGCGGCATACAGCTTTCTGGCGGCATTAACAGGCTGCCGGCCAATAACAACGAAAAGGTCACCCTGCTTGCGACCCAGCTCTCCCCCCCTTTGAAAGATCTGATTGTCCCGCTTAACAAGGAGAGCCTTAACCTCTACGCCGAGCATCTCCTGCGCGAAGTCGGACGCAAAAGTTCGGGCGGACCTTCCTTCGAAAAAGGGATCGAAGCCTATCAGCAATTTTGCAGGAACAAAGGAATCGATACTACCGGTTTCTATCCTGCTGATGGCAGCGGACTTTCCAGAAGCAACGCACTTACGGCCAAAACATTAGTCGAGACCATTAAATATATGTACGACAGCAAAAACAGGGAGATTTTCTTCCGTTCGCTCCCGGTTGCCGGAGTGGACGGTACCTTGAAAAATTCCTTCAAAGGCACTCCGCTCGAAAAAAACGTCAGGGCCAAGACCGGCTCCATGCAAAGGGTTAGAAGCATCGCGGGTACCCTGAATACCAGAAGCGGGAAAACCATCCTCTTTGCAGTCCTGCTAAATAACTTTGACCTTACCTCACGGGAAGCCTCCAAATTGCTGGAATCTATACTTTTATCATTTTACAACGATAAATTAAGACAGAATCGTACTTTAAATTAAGTAATTTGCATATGACAATGTCGTATTTTTGTTTTGACACAACGCACATTGTTAGTGATTTACATCATTGTCCATTTTCAATTGTCAACTACTTATATTACAATTGTCCTGATAAAATGGTGTTTTTTTAGTATTATTACAATATCAATTTAGCAATTAAGCAAAAAATTACAGGATATGAGCTCACAAAATATAAAACTTGAAAGTTCCAAGCTGACAGCAGAACTATGCTACTCAGCATTTTTAAGGCTAACCGATGTAGAGAAAGAAACTTTTATCAACAGATTACTTAATAGTTTAAACAGCAAAGCGGCAGTTATTACTTCAACTGGAAAACTTCTGTCAAAAAAACAATATATTGCTCATATTGAATCTATAAGCAATGAAGTCAAAGAAGGAAAATTTATCTCACACGATGATATTTTAGAAAACATGGAATGAGCACACTGAAAATTAAATGGTCATTCCACGCAAAAAAAAGCTTAAACTCCACACAGCTCAAAGTCCTGAAAAATTAGAAGAAGCGTTGGATTAGAGGACTAAAATATATTTCAAAAATGAATTTTGAATTTTTGGTTAAAATATTCCATAATTCACAAACCATTACGAAAAGAGGATAAAATCTTAGATTTATCAATTATTTAACCTTAATTACTTACAATTTTATTTTGCAGTGTTTTTTTTATTGATACTTTTGTCGCGATCAGGATGCAAATTCCAATCAAAAACGTTCACTTAAACAAAAAGTACATAGCATAAGTTAAAACGGATTCAAATTAAAAGTTACTTTGGAAAATAAATATTACTTTTCCGAGGTTTCAATTTGACAACTAAAAACAAAAAATTGAGTAGTGAAACGGGCCATAGCAAATTTTCTGACAAACAGACGAATAGTTATTGGCAAGTTCCATCCGGCAATTAAAAAACAAATGATATACAAATGAAAACATCCGCTGACACTCTCCTCCTCGTGGTTATTCTAATTCTCGTCTGTGCAGGTTGAGGGGGTTAAGTCTTTGTGATGACAAATAATAGCAGAACCTTTCTCAACAGACCGAGAAAGGTTCTTTTTTTAACAAGAAGATTATGCAAAAAGGATTAAGGAGCAATCAATCGACACAAGGTCGCAAAATGGCGGGCGCCAGAAGCTTGTGGCGTGCCAATGGGATGAAAGAGCAACATTTCGGAAAGCCGATTATAGCCGTAGTCAACTCTTTCACGCAGTTTGTACCAGGTCATGCACATTTGCATGAGGTTGGGCAGATGGTTAAAAAACTGATCGAAGCAGAAGGTTGTTTCGCAGCCGAATTCAACACCATCGCTATCGACGACGGGATCGCCATGGGGCACAATGGCATGCTTTATTCGCTTCCCTCCCGCGACCTGATTGCCGACAGTGTGGAATACATGGTCAACGCCCATCAGGCGGATGCCATGATCTGCATCTCCAATTGCGATAAAATTACCCCCGGCATGCTGATGGCCTCCATGCGCCTGAACATCCCGACCATATTTGTTTCGGGAGGTCCGATGGAGGCCGGCGAAATCCGCGGCAAGCAGTACGACCTGGTCGATGCCATGGTAATGGCTGCCGACGATTCGGTCGATGAAGCTCTTTTGTCGGAAGTTGAACAAGATGCTTGTCCTACCTGCGGCTCCTGTTCGGGCATGTTTACGGCCAACTCCATGAACTGCCTGACAGAGGCATTGGGCCTCTCCCTACCGGGAAACGGTACAATCGTAGCCACCCACCTCAACCGGAAAAAACTCTTTGAAAAAGCAGCTAAAAGGATCGTTGAGATCACCAACGCCTATTACCATGAAGGGGATGAATCGGTTTTACCGCGTTCCATCGCCACACGCGATGCCTTTATGAATGCCATGACCCTGGATATTGCTATGGGAGGTTCGACCAATACCGTTCTGCACCTTTTGGCGGTAGCAAATGAAGCCGGGGTCGATTTCAACATGAAAGAAATGGATGAGTTGTCACGCAAAGTGCCCTGTATCTGCAAAGTAGCCCCCAGCTCAGCCTACCACGTCCAGGACGTGAACCGGGCGGGTGGCATCCTGGGCATCCTTGGCGAACTGGAAAGAAAAGGATTGCTAAAACCGGATGTGTCACGGGTGGATGAGCCGACCCTCGCTGCTGCCATCGAAAAATGGGACATCCGCAGGGTTGGCGAAACTTCGGAAGCTTATAAATGGTATGCTTCAGCGCCGGGAAACTTAGGCCGGAACCTGACAATGGGTTCGCAGGAAAAATATTACGCAACACTGGACTTAGACCGTCAAAACGGGTGCATCCGTCAGGTCGAACATGCCTTTACGAAAGAGGGCGGATTAGCCGTTTTATACGGGAACATCGCCCGCAACGGTTGCATCGTGAAAACGGCCGGCGTAGATACCTCGGTGTACCATTTTGAAGGAACAGCCCGCGTATTTGAATCCCAGGAGGATTCCTGCACCGGCATCCTCGAAGGGAAAGTTAAACCGGGAGATGTAGTGATTATCCGTTACGAAGGCCCCAAGGGAGGACCCGGTATGCAGGAGATGCTCTACCCGACTTCTTATTTAAAATCAAGAAAGTTGGATAAATCCTGCGCATTGCTCACGGACGGCCGGTTTTCAGGCGGTACTTCAGGCTTGTCGATAGGACATGTCTCACCGGAAGCGGCTGCAGGGGGCGAGATCGCGCTGGTGCAGGATGGCGACATGATCGTGATTGACATTCCCGGCAGGAAAATTGAGTGGCGAATAAGCGACCAGGAGCTGGCCCTTCGCAAATCAAAAGAAGAAGCGCGCGGGAAAGAGGCCTATCATCCTGTGTCAAGAAAGAGGGAAATCAGCAGTGCGCTGAAAGCCTATGCCCAAAACGTCTCCTCCGCCGACAAAGGGGCCATTCGAATGCTGGACTAGGAGGACTGGGAGGACTGGGACGACTGGGAAGAATAGGGGACTGGGAGAAAAATGAGAACTGGGAATAGGAGAAAATGAGACCGGTCCCTGAAGTCGAGGTGGGAATTGAAGAATAAATGAAAAATAAAAGATTGAATTTGAATTTCTTATTAGATAAATGATCAGATATGACAACAAAAAATGAGAAAATAAAAAATAGTCTGAAAGAGACCATGGAGATCACAGGTTCTGAAGCGATGATCCGCTCGCTGGTTGCGGAGGGGGTTGACACAATTTTCGGATACCCCGGAGGCGCTATTATACCTATTTACGATGCGCTTTACGACTTTGACCACGATTTAAAACATGTGTTGGTACGCCATGAACAAGGCGCTGTTCATGCGGCTCAGGGATATGCCCGCGTCTCAGGCAAGGTAGGCGTTTGTTTCGCCACATCCGGACCGGGGGCGACCAACCTGATCACCGGCATCGCCGACGCCATGATCGATTCTACCCCGATAGTGTGCGTCACCGGTCAGGTCACCTCCGGTTTACTTGGTACCGATGCCTTCCAGGAATCCGATGTGATTGGCATCTCCATGCCAGTTACCAAATGGAACTTCCAGATTACCAGCGCAGACGAGATACCGGAGGCCATTTCAAAAGCATTTTATATTGCTGCTTCCGGCCGGCCCGGACCGGTTTTGCTTGACATCACCAAAGATGCCCAATACGGAAAACTCAATTTTTCCTATGAGCGCTGTACCAAGATCCGTTCGTATGTCCCGGAGTTTCCCACCGATAAAAAACAGCTAAAGAGAGCGGCCGACCTGATCAATTCAGCCAAAAAGCCTTACCTTATCTATGGACAGGGAATTCTGCTTTCAGGCGCTGAAAAAGAGTTACAAAATTTTATCGAAAAAACCGGAATTCCTGCTGCTTCAACATTATTAGGTATTTCCGCTTTACAGAGTGACCATCCGCTTAACATGGGGATGTTAGGTATGCACGGGAACTACGCACCAAACATTAAAACCAACGAATGTGATGTGTTGATCGCGGTCGGGATGCGTTTCGACGACCGTGTAACCGGTAACATAAACACCTATGCCAGGCAGGCCAAAGTCATCCATATTGAAATTGACCCGGCAGAAATAGACAAAAATATCAAAACCGAAGTGGCCATCGTGGGTGATGCAAAACATACTTTGCGTTTATTGTCCGCGCTGATGGAAGAAAAGAAACATCCGGAATGGGTGAACGAATTCCTTCAGGCCAGGAAAAAAGAGGAAGAGAAAGTCATTATCAAAGACTTGCATCCGACCAAACCCGGATTGACCATGGGGGAAGTGGTTCGCCTGTCTACTAATTTAACAGGAAACAAAGCAGTGATTGTTACCGATGTAGGTCAAAACCAGATGGCAGCCGCCCGCTATGCCCGGTTTAACCAATCAAGGACCTGGGTAACCTCTGGCGGATTAGGCACCATGGGATTTGGCCTGCCCGCAGCCGTCGGGGCTAAATTCGGGGCACGCGAAAAAGAGGTGATCCTTTTTGCCGGTGATGGAGGAATACAGATGACTGTTCAGGAACTGGGCACCATCGCGCAAGAGAAATTGCCGGTAAAGATTGTGATTTTAAACAACGATTTTTTGGGAATGGTCCGCCAATGGCAGGAACTGTTCTATGAGAAAAGATATTCATTTACAGAAATTACCAGTCCTGATTTCGTCAAACTGGCTGCTGCATATGGGATTCCAGGTAAAGTGGTGTCGGAGAGAAAAGATCTGGAGCCGGCGATGAAAGCGATGCTTGCCGAAAAAGGCCCTTTCCTGCTTGAGGTAAAAATTGAACAGGAGGACAACATCTTTCCAATGGTCCCTGCCGGGGCAACCGTTTCAAATTGCCTGCTGGGTTCGGACGAATTATAAATCGATAAGTAAAATAACCATGAAGCAAGAATATATTATCAGCGCCTACAGTGAGAACCACATCGGTTTATTGAACAGGATAACGATCATTTTCACCCGCAGAAAGGTCAATATTGAGAGTTTGACCGTTTCAGAATCGGCCATTGCCGGCATTTCCAAATTTACCATCGTGGTAAACGAAGAGAAGGAAAAAGTTATCAACATCGTGAAACAAATTGAGAAATTGATCGAAGTTTTGAAAGCTTATTACCATACCAATGAGGAGATGATCTTTCAGGAGATTGCACTGTACAAAGTCTCTACCCATGCGCTTGTGGCAAGCGATCAAATCGAAAAATTGGTACGTACCCACAATGCCCGTATCCTGGAGATCACCAAAGAGTACACGGTAATTGAAAAAACCGGGCACAAAGAGGAGACGCAGGCGCTTTTCGACGGATTGAACCAATTTGGCGTGTTGCAATTTATCCGCTCAGGTCGCATTGCGATCACACGATCAACAGTTGAAAAACTCTCTGAATTTTTAAAGGAAAGGGATGCACTGCTGAACAAAATGGAAAAGAAGTAAGGAATGGGGAATTTGGATGCTATCAAGTGACAAGATGAAAAATCAGTATTTCACCTGTCCCTTTGCACGGATCAAGAAAGAAAGAATAAAAAGTTTACAGTTATTTTTATAAACATTTATCATTAAAAAAGTTTACAATGGCAAAAATTAAATTTGGAACAGAAGAAGAAAATGTGGTAACACGCGAGGAATTTCCGGTATCAAAAGCACTGGAAATTCTTAAAGATGAAATTATAGCAGTCGTCGGTTATGGTGTTCAGGGTCCTGCTCAAGCTATGAATATGAGAGACAACGGGTTTAAAGTAATTATTGGTCAGGCTCCTGAGTTTAAATCGGATTGGGAGAAAGCCATTAAAGACGGATGGATCCCGGGTGAAACGCTATTCCCGGTAGTTGAAGCTGTAAAAAAGGCTACTATTATCCAGTTTCTTGTTTCGGATGCTGCCCAGCGCTTGCTTTGGCCATCCATTAAGCCTTTCCTTAACGAAGGAGATGCCCTTTATTTTTCGCATGGTTTTTCAATAACTTTCAAAGAACAAACAGCAGTAATCCCTCCCAGCAATATCGACGTGATTATGGCTGCCCCTAAAGGGTCAGGCGCCAGCGTGCGTACCAATTTTTTAGCTGGAACAGGTATAAATTCAAGCTACGCTGTATTTCAGGATTATACAGGCAGGGCATTGGATCGTACACTGGCATTAGGTATCGCTATAGGCTCCGGATACTTGTTTCCGACTACTTTTGAAAATGAAGTCTATTCCGACCTTACCGGTGAACGAGGTGTCCTGATGGGAGCATTGGCAGGTATTATCGAAGCGCAGTATAAAGTTCTTCGCGATAACGGTCATAGTCCTTCCGAATCTTTTAACGAAACTGTTGAAGAGCTTACGCAAAGCCTCATCCGTCTGGTTGACCAAAATGGAATGGACTGGATGTATTCCAATTGCAGCGCTACTGCCCAACGGGGTGCCCTCGACTGGAGACATAAATTCCGCGAAGCAACCCTACCGGTTTTTGAAGATCTATACGAAAGTGTTAAAACAGGCAAAGAGACCAAACGAGTTCTTGATGCAACCAGCAGCATTGATTACAAGGACTTTTTGGAAATTGAATTGAAGGAAATGCGCGAATCAGAACTCTGGAAAGCCGGAGCTGCAGTTCGGAAATTGAGACCAGGGAATAACTAAAACGAGGGGGAGAAAGGGCGAAGGGGAGAGGGGGAGATCGCACGATGAATTGTCTGGTCAAAAATAGGTCAGACAGATAGACTTAAAAAACTCGAACCCCCATCATTAACCACTCGCCCCCTCTCCCACTCACCCCTTCTCCCCCTCGTTTCTGAGAGAAAATGAGGTCGTCATAAAACAGATTTAAATTAGCAACTAATGGACAACAGAGTATACATTTTTGACACTACCCTGCGCGACGGCGAACAGGTGCCGGGATGCCAGCTGAACACGATCGAGAAGATTGAGGTAGCCAGGGTCCTTGAACAACTGGGGGTCGATGTCATTGAAGCCGGGTTCCCGATTTCAAGTCCGGGAGATTTTAAATCGGTGGTCGAGATCTCCAAAGCCGTCACATGGCCGACGATTTGTGCCTTGACACGCGCTGTGGAGAAGGACATCGAAGTGGCAGCCGAGTCGCTGAAATTTGCCAAGCGCGGCCGTATTCATACCGGAATCGGCACCTCGCCCTATCACATCGTTTCCAAACTGAATTCCAATCCGGAGGAGATCCTGGACCGGGCAATCAGGGCCGTCAAATACGCCAAAAGATTTGTCGAGGATGTTGAATTCTACGCCGAAGACGCCGGGCGTTCCGACAATGTCTACCTGGCAAGGGTCGTGGAAGCGGTGATCAAGGCGGGAGCAACGGTGGTCAACATTCCGGATACGACCGGATACTGCCTGCCCTCTGATTTTGGCGAAAAGATCAAATTTCTGATGGAAAATGTACCGAATATCCACAAGGCGATCATCTCTACCCACTGTCACAACGACCTGGGAATGGCAACTGCCAACACTGTTGCCGGGGTGATGAACGGCGCCCGCCAGGTAGAGGTGACCATCAACGGCATCGGTGAACGGGCGGGAAACACCTCCCTCGAAGAGGTGGTAATGATCCTTCGTTCCCACAAAGAGCTGGACCTCCACACCAACATCAACACGAAGAACATCTACAAAACCAGCAAGCTGGTCTCCAGTCTGATGAACATGCCGGTTCAACCCAACAAAGCCATCGTCGGAAGGAATGCATTCGCCCATTCAAGCGGCATCCATCAGGACGGTGTGCTGAAAAACCGGGAGAACTACGAAATTATCGATCCTGTTGAAGTAGGGATCAACGAATCTTCGATTGTACTGACTGCCAGAAGCGGACGTGCAGCCCTGAACCACCACCTGGAAATGCTCGGCGTCAAGCTCGAAAAAGAGAAACTGGATGAAGTTTACCAGGAATTTCTGCTAATGGCCGATAAGAAAAAAGACATCAAGGAAGATGATCTGCTGGTATTGGTCGGCGAAAGGGGTTACCATGAGCGCCGGATCAAACTTGACTTTTTGCAAGTAGTGACCGGTAAAAATCTGGTTCCGATGGCAACTTTACGCCTCGATATCGCCGGAGAAAAATTCACTGCTACAGAGTTCGGAAACGGTCCGGTCGATGCAGCGATCAAAGCAGTCAAAAGCATTATCCACCGCAAGGTGACACTGCAGGAATTTCTGATCCAGGCCATTAACAAAGGGAGCGATGACGTCGGTAAAGTTCACATGCAGGTTGATTTCGACGGCAATATCTTTAATGGTTTTGGCGCCAATACCGACATTATCACCGCATCTGTGGAGGCATTTATCGATGCCATCAACAAAATCGGAAACAGTGAAAAGGCTTCTGACGTAAAGAAGTAGTTGAGAACTGAGAGTTGAGAGTTGAGAGTTTTTTGATTCGGGTTGAGAAATCGGAACCGTCAACAGACTTGGAACTGAATCGAAAATCGAAAATTTAACCCTTCGACAGGCTCAGGGACCGAATTGATAATTGAAATTATAAAAGTTAGTATTTTGGAGCCAACAACATTATTTGATAAAGTTTGGGATGCCCACGTGGTCAACAAAATTGAGGGTGGCCCATCAGTGCTTTATATCGACCGCCATTTTATCCACGAAGTAACCAGTCCTGTTGCCTTTTCAGGATTGGAAAGCAGGGGGCTCAAGGTCTTACGGCCTCAAAATACCGTGGCTACCCCCGACCACAACGTCCCGACCCTTGATCAGCATTTGCCTATCAGGGAGGAACTGTCCCGCAAACAAGTGGAGACGCTGACGGAGAACTGCAAGCGGCACAACATCCCGATGTACGGGTTAAGTCACAAATGGCATGGCATCGTGCACATCATCGGACCTGAATTGGGCATCACCCAACCCGGCATGACCATCGTGTGCGGCGACAGCCATACCTCCACCCACGGCGCCTTCGGAAGCATCGCTTTCGGAATCGGCACCAGCGAGGTAGAGATGGTTTTTGCCAGCCAGTGCATCCTGCAACCCAAACCCAAAAAGATGCGGATCAATGTCGAAGGCAAGTTAGCCAAAAACGTCACTTCCAAAGACATCGCCCTTTACGTGATTTCAAAAATCACCACCTCGGGCGGCACCGGCCACTTCGTCGAATTTGCCGGCTCAGCCATCCGCTCTTTATCAATGGAAGCCAGGATGACGCTGTGCAACATGAGCATCGAATGCGGCGCCCGTGGCGGCATGATCGCGCCCGACGAAACCACTTTTGCCTACCTGAAAGGCCGCGAAGAGGCCCCGAAAGGAGCCGCATGGGAACAAAAACTGGCAGAATGGAAAAAGCTGAAGACAGACGATAACGCTGTTTTCGACACCGAATATACTTTTGACGCAGCCGATATCACCCCGATGATTACCTACGGCACCAATCCCGGCATGGGTGTTGGCGTGGAAGGTTCCATCCCTACCGGGGATAACCTGACAGGCAGCGATCGCGCCACTTTCCTGAAATCGTTGGAATACATGGGCTTCAAACCCGGTGAAAAATTAAAAGGGAAAAAGATCGACTACGTTTTCATCGGAAGTTGCACCAATGGCCGGATCGAAGACTTCCGGATGTTTGCCGAATACATCAAAGGCAAGAAGAAAGCGCCCTGGGTAACTGCCTGGATCGTACCCGGATCCAAACAGGTAGAGAAACAGATTCGCGAAGAAGGTTTGGTCGAAATTATGGAATCAGCAGGTTTTGCCCTCCGTCAACCCGGATGTTCAGCTTGTCTGGCCATGAACGACGACAAAGTCCCGGAAGGGAAGTATGCCGTCTCCACCTCCAACCGCAACTTCGAAGGCCGTCAGGGGCCCGGCGCCCGCACCATGCTGGCCAGTCCTTTGATGGCCGCGGCCGCGGCGGTAAATGGGGTTATTTCGGATCCGCGGGATCAATAAAATAATTTGGAAATGTGAAAATAGGGAAATGTGAAAATTAAAAAGCATTGAATCAATTAATCAGAATTTAAACCTTTCATATAGTTGAATCTCTCTTTCCTTCTCACAAACCCCATTTCCACATTTTCACATTTCCTAATTTCCAAATTAAAGAAGAAATGATCGAAAAATTTAACAAAATTATAAGTTCTGCAGTTCCGCTTCCCATCGAGAATGTGGACACGGACCAGATTATACCTGCCCGTTTCCTGAAAGCCGTCGAGCGCAAAGGGTTTGGCGACAACCTGTTTCGCGACTGGCGATATGGAAAGGATGGCCAGCCCAATCCTGACTTTGTTCTGAACAACCCGAAATATTCCGGGACAATTCTGGTTGCCGGGAAAAATTTCGGTAGCGGCTCCAGCCGCGAGCACGCTGCCTGGTCTGTTTATGACTACGGCTTCAGGGTGGTCGTTTCCAGCTTCTTCGCCGATATTTTCAAGGGAAATGTCCTCAACAACGGGCTGTTGCCGGTTCAGGTATCTGAAGAGTTTCTGACCGGGATGTTCGCAACTATCGAAAGCGATCCGACGGCCAAATTTGAAGTCGATCTGGAAAAACAGACGATCCGCAACATCAACCGTTCTGCTGAATTCAGGTTCGATATCAACCCCTACAAAAAAGAGTGCCTTTTGAAGGGATACGACGACATTGACTACCTGCTCAGTCTGAAAAAAGAGATTGAAGCCTTTGAATTGAAATGAACATGAGCCAAAATTGATCCTTTGTGCGACTTTGTGCAACCCTTTGCGACCTTCGTGGTAAAAACTATAATCTTACCACAATGGACTCAAAGGAAAACACAAAGGATTCGCAAAGGAATAGATTGTAAGAAATTGTCAACTACTTTACAATTGGAATGAAGGATAAAGTATACATCATGGATACGACCCTGAGGGATGGCGAACAAACCTCGGGGGTATCTTTTTCGGAGTCCGAAAAGCTGAACATTGCCAAGATCCTTCTGGAAGAGGTCAGGGTTGATTATCTTGAAATTGCCTCCGCCAGGGTCTCCGATGGTGAAATGTTAGGGGCCCAAAAGGTGATGGAATGGGCCAAAGGAACGGTTTACCACGACAAAATTGAGATCCTCGGTTTCGTCGACGGTACTACTTCGCTCGAATGGATCGCCAAAGCCGGAGGAAAAGTGATCAACCTCTTGGGCAAAGGATCGCTTCGCCATGTGACGCAACAGTTGAAAAAAAGTCCGGAACAGCATTTAGCCGACCTCAAAAAATCGATTGCCCTCGCCCGTGAGATGAACATTACCGTCAACCTTTATCTGGAAGACTGGTCCAACGGGATGCGCAATTCGCCCGAATATGTTAATTTTATGCTGAACGGGTTGAAGGATGAACCGATTGGCAGGATGATGCTTCCGGATACGCTGGGCATCCTCAATCCTACTGAAACTTTTCAGTTTTGCACGGCCATGATCCGGGACTTTCCCACCCTTCATTTCGATTTCCACGCCCACAACGATTACGACCTGGCCGTTGCCAATGTCGATTCTGCCCTTCGTGCCGGCATCCGTACCATCCACACCACCATCAACGGATTGGGCGAACGGGCAGGCAATGCGCCGCTTTCCAGCGTGGTGGCATTGATGAACGACCACCTGAAGTTGCCCAACTCGATCAATGAACATAAGTTAACCATGGTGAGCCGATTAGTAGAGACCTTCTCAGGCGTCCGTATTTCCGGTAACAAACCAATTATCGGCGAGAATGTATTCACCCAATGCAGTGGAATCCATGCCGATGGAGACAACAAAGACAACCTCTATTTCAACGATTTGCTTCCTGAACGTTTTGGCCGTACCCGGAAGTACGCCCTTGGTAAAACCTCCGGCAAAGCCAACATCGCCAAAAACCTCGAAGATATGGGGATCCGGCTCGATTCGGAAAACCTGAAGAAAGTGACGGACAAAGTGATTGAACTGGCGGATAAAAAAGAGTCTGTCACCTCGGAAGATTTACCTTATATCCTCTCTGACATACTGAAAAGCGAGTCAATTTACGAAAAGATCACCCTGAGCAATTACGCGATCTCTCACGCCCTGGGACTGAGGCCCATGGCAACCGTCTGCGTTGAGATGAATGGCGAATTGCACGAAGAAGCAGGTTCAGGCGACGGACAGTACGACGCCTTTATGAATGCACTGCTGAAAATTTACCACAAACAGCACAGACAGCTGCCGGCACTGGTTGACTATACCGTCACCATCCCGCCTGGCGGCAAAACGGACGCGCTGGTCGAAACATTGATTACCTGGAGCCTGGGCGAACGCGAATTTAAAACGCGCGGACTTGATTCCGACCAGACTGCTGCCGCCATCAAAGCCACCATCAAGATGCTGAATATCATTGAGAGCAACGGACAGATTTATTGATGATTTTGGATTTTCGATTCGGTCCCTGAGCCTGTCGAAGGGTTGGAGGTTCTGAACTCCCAAAATGGTATATTTGAATCCTCATTTTTAATTGCTACAACTTCGCTTGTGGCAGCAATCGAAAATCCAAAATCCAAAATCGAAAATATCTTTTAAAAACTATAAATATCTAATAATGAAATTGAATATCGCTGTTTTGGCCGGAGACGGAATCGGGCCGGAGATTGTAGCACAAGCTTTACGGGTGACCCAGGCGGTCGCCAAAAAATTCGGACACGAACTGCACAGCACCGAAGCGCTGGTGGGCGCCGTAGCCATCGATGCTACCGGTAATCCCTATCCCGAGGCGACCCACGAAATATGTATGAAATCGGATGCCGTGCTGTTTGGCGCCATCGGCCATCCCCGTTTCGACAACGATCCTTCCGCCAAAGTGCGTCCCGAGCAGGGACTGCTGGCCATGCGGAAGAAACTGGGACTTTATGCCAACATCCGTCCGTTGATCACCTTTCCTTCGCTGCTGGACAAATCGCCGCTGAAGACCGACCGCATCGAAGGGGCTGATTTCGTAGTTATCCGCGAACTGACCGGCGGGATGTATTTCGGCGAACCACAGGGCCGCAGCGAAGATGGCAACACCTCTTACGACACCTGCATTTACACCCGCATGGAGGTAGAGCGCATCCTGAAACTCTCGTTCGAATTTGCCATGAAGCGCAATAAGCGGCTCACGGTAGTCGACAAAGCCAATGTTTTGGCCACCTCCCGTTTGTGGAGACAAATCGCCAAGGAGATGGAACCGCAGTACCCTGAAGTCGCAGTGGAATATATGTTCGTTGATAATGCGGCCATGCAGCTGATCCAATGGCCGAAACGCTTCGATGTGATGGTAACCGAGAATATGTTCGGCGATATCCTCACCGACGAGGCCAGTGTGATTGCCGGTTCCATGGGAATGTTGCCTTCGGCGTCCATCGGCATCCACACCTCCGTATTTGAACCAATCCACGGTTCCTACCCGCAGGCAGCCGGTAAAAACATCGCCAACCCCTGCGCCACCATCCTTTCGGTAGCCATGTTGTTCGAATATGCCTACTCGCTCGGCAAAGAGGCAGCCCTTATCAGGAAAGCCGTCGAGGCATCTTTGGTAGCCGGCGCCGTTACCGAAGATCTTACCGACGACAAATCCAAAGCGCTATCTACCTCTGCGGTAGGAGACTGGATTGTTGACTACGTCAATAGAGTTGAGAGATAAGATATAAGACATGAGATAACAGGATTTCAAGAGATTCCCATAAACTCTCAACTCTCATCTCTCATCTCTTATCTCTTATCTCTCAACTCTCATAGGTATGGTTGAATCACCCTCTTCCACGCCTTGTACCCTTCGCCCAGCAGGTGGAGTCCGTCGTTGGTGTACATCGGGTTAAGAAAATCATCGTTGGGGTTTTTAAGCTCGCTGA
>JAMDDG010000077.1 GCA_023488865.1 Bacteroidota bacterium
AAGGACACGTAAACAGAATAAAAAGTATCAAGCGACAAATGTATGGCAGAGCTAGCTTCGAATTGCTACGAAGAAAGGTTATCTTGTCAAAATCCGGTTGAAGATTCCCCAAATGTGACGAAGAACCGCGATACTGACCCCCCTTCAGGGATGATGGTTCAAAGAACTCGAATGACTGACAATTTTACCGATTTTTTCTTAAACTTTCACCATTCTTCTACTTTGTACGAGGTGTGAACCAACCTGTCCATAATTGCAATGGTCTCTTCACCGATAACATCATACCAGTTGGCAACTGGTAACTGACTGACAATGATAGTTGAAGCCTTACTGTGATGATCTTCAATCATTTCCATCAGTTCCATTTGTTGCTGCTGTTCCAGGTGTGTAAGGCCAAAATCATCAAGGATAAGCAAATCTGTTTTTGATATGCTTTGAAAGAACTTGAAAATAGTACCTTCTATTCTGGCAATCTTTGTTTTCAACAGGAGTAATCCATTGGCAAAATAGGCAACTTTGTAGCCTTGGGCACAAGCCTGATGTCCCAGGGCTGAAGCCAAGAAGCTTTTGCCACAGCCTGTTGCCCCTGTAATGAGAATCGATTCTCACTTGGAAAGATAATCACCTGTGGCCAGGGAAAGTGATTAATCCCCTGTCGATTCCTCTGGAAGCATCAAGCTTTAGTTCTTCAATGGAAACTTGATATCGAAACCTGGCATTCTTGTGCAGACGCTCAAAACGGTTGTTTGACCTCTCTTGTTCTTCTGGCTGCAAAAGCAGCTCAAGTCCTTCAACCAGATTGAGTTCGTGCTGTCGTGGTTGGCAACTTTGGCGGTTTGTATCTTCTGTATCAGGTTCAACTGGTCGGTGGTCAGTTCGTCGAGATAACCGGCATTCAAAATAGTCCGATGGCATATCCCGTCGCTATGGTTGCGATAACCCCCCACTAACCGGTAATAACCCGAGTAGCGTTCCGTGGCGGGATTGGTGCGCATGGATACCTTGAAATACATGGCTCCAAAGTTAACACCTAATTGGCTGATAACCAATACCCACTTGGGATCCGGGAGAACGCAATCCAATCGAAGGAAAGTTTGGTCAAGCTAAGACTGCATATGGGTTAAACCGTATCAAAGCAAGACTACAAAACACAAGCGAATCTTGGAATTTGATCATGATGTGCAAACTTTTTGTCCTAAATTTACCCTTCTCTTTGCACTTTTCAAAATTATTTTGATTATATTTAAATTTTAATTTATTGACAGCCAATAGTTAATAACTTTTTTCTGCAAACCCTATTTATACTCTATTCGTTCAGAATAAAGCTTGCCGGAGCATAGGCATCTATATCGAATGTCAATTTCAGAGCTGTAATTTTTATCGGTTCACCATTACTTTCACCCCGAAGGTTCACAGGCTGTGCAGAAGTAAACTTAGCGCCATCAGGAAATGTCACTTCTAATCTGCCTGAAATCCCTGCTTGTTCCCATACCCGCAGAACCGTTCCTTCGCCATCAGGGTTCGGGTCAAAAGCAGTAACAGCAACACCTTTGCGCGAAAGGGAAATTCCTTGTTGCCTATTCGGTAATTTACCGTTTTTTACCTTTGAACATGCCACTTGCACAGGTACACGGGTTTCCATTGCGGGAGTGTAGAGGGAACTTTCGGTAGTGTACTTATCGTAAGCCCAGATACGCACACGGGCACTCATTCGCTGTCCGTTACCAATCCACGCCGGGAAGTTGGTACGCCAGTGGTTGTTGTACAGGTTCAGATAGACGTAAGGTTTTTGGGGTTCGTAGCGTTTATCAAATTTATACTCACCAGGTTCTCCAAGACTTACCAATGGTGCATCCGGAGAACAAATTCCAATGCCTGATTCACTTTTCCCATTATAAATAGCAACTCCGTTATTGACCCACCAAAGGTGATAGTTGGCATTATCGGTAATCATATCTTTTGTCGGATCGACATCGGCACCTATTCGTCCAAGTCGGAACTTTGGATTGTTGCATTTAAACGGAAGGCAAATCCAAGCTGTTTCAGGCCATGTTTCAGGCTGTTTCTGCCAGCTAATTTCAAGGTCGGCTATCGGATTCACCCCGGAAAGGACCAGCGAAATGGAAATTTTTTGTGGCTGTCCGGGGCCTGGGATTGTACCTGTCATCACCGCTTTAACATCTATGGCCGATTTTTCTAGGTTAAGTGTCATATTCTGGGGAAGCGCTGAACTGTAAGCAACATCCTGCGGCATGTCGTAGGCAACAAAGGTAAACCGGTGCCCCTGATATTGTGGGTAGAGCGATTTATCAATCCACCCGGAAAGTTGCTTATAACCAAATCGTTCATAAAAATATTGGCCGAAACCCTGAGGTGCATCTGCATCAACCAACTCCTTACCTGTTTTCTTATCAATTAAACTGGCAATCTGGCCATGTTTGGCATCGATGGTAGCTTTAAAGAATGGACTTTCAATCACACCTGAATTTGCATCTGCTTTCATTTCAGGGCTTTCAACTTTTTCTCCGGAAGCTACATACGTGCGATAACCCATTGGCGGAATATCCTTTACAACAAACCGTGACATCGGCGCCTTGTCTCCAATTGCCGAATACTCATGTGAAACAGCAATTGCCGAACCACCATCAATGGGCTTGAGTGAGACAAAATCATCTCCAAAGATCAGGCGTGTATCAAGATCAATTTCTCCATCTCGTTTCCAGGGAAGTGGATTATACACCACAATTCGGTTCTGGTCTACATTGACATTATCGGCAAGCGAAGCCACAGCATCCTTATAGGGGTTGGTCACCAGTTCCTGAACATGAGTCACATAATCAGCATGATCTTTCCACGATCCTTCCATCAATTTATACTGTGGCGGTAAGCCCTGTTCCCAAAGTTCCTGCCAGGCTTTTCCATACGGAACTTTAATATAATGCTGATTAGCAAGTCCCCACGTATGTTCGCTGTAAAGCAGACTTTGTTCGTAAGCTTCGGCAATTGTTTTGCGCAAATCAGGACGATAAATGCCCCAGATGGTTTCGAGGGTTGACAGTTTATCCAATCCCCCAATATAAGGCCTGATATTCTGAGCCAGTTTACTTGCTTCAGGCATACTCATGCTCCCATGTATCCATACGTCGCCAATGTCAGTGCGCACAACCGGAAGTTTGCTCAAGTCTTCTTTCAAAATCATATCAGCAAAATCATCCATATTGCCAACCCGGGCATTTATCCCGCGACTTTTGTAAAATTCAAGGTCCCTGCCAACTGTTTCAGGGTCGGGAGGTCCTTGATTATCCCCTGTCATGTTGATATAAACCCAGGTTTTATAAGGCCAGTTTTCCGGAGGAAGCGGATCGCTGCCATAACCGTTGTTGTAAAGGGTGAGCAAACGTGACCCATCCGGTCCTTCCCACCAGAAAATGGGCGGCAGTCCGAGTGTCATATTTACAACAGGCCCGCCCATATGGTAAAACTTTATGCCTGCATGGGCACAGAGAGTTGGTATTATCCACGATTCGCCGGGTACGTCGCTCATTTTAGCACTGATTGATAGTGGTTGTCCATACTTACGGGCAAGGGTTGATGAAATATTGAGCCCGCGTACCATATCTTCAAGATCGGCAGTTTCAACATGCATCGAAAAAGGGAAAGCATGTATGGCAATGTTACCATCGCGAATGGCCTGTTCAATTTTTTGCTTACGTTCAGGCACTTGTCCGTCCCAAAGAATCTGCTTCATTGGCCATCCTGAAAGTGTCCATACAAATTGTTTTTCCTTGGGTTGTTTGCTGTTTTTTTCAATTACGTCGAGCAAATGATCCGACATTGAAGTACGATAATCATGTACGACCTGTTGCACCGTTTCAGAATATCCAATATCGAAATGTGTTTTATAAACGATAATGACATTTTCAACACCCGATCTTTTAGTAGAATTTTTTTTGTCCCCACGTTCCTCAGTCGTAGATTTAGCACCAGGCAAGGTGGATTTTGTGTTGTAATCCTGTGCCTCTGACGATAGGACAAACATTATTACAAGGGCAAGCGCTGTCATTGATTTGGTAATTTTTCTCATGATATTTATATTAGGTTATCTTTTTTTCTTTTTCAAAACAATCAAATATCCCTTTCCCCCGGGAACTATCATTTTATCCAACGAGACTGATTTTTGTTTCTGCTGATAATCTTTAATTTCAGGAATAAAAACATCAATATTGGCCGGACCAATACATATCTTTGCCCAGTCGATAAAGATTGATGTCTCTAAATCTATATCTTTCCAGTTAGCCACAGAGATAATTGTTTCATCTGCACTTTTGTAAATTGAAGCTTTGATCATAGAATTGCTGCATGTCACAGGACAATCCTTTTCCCAGTATCCAACCATTAATTTGTCTTCAATTTGATAGTCATCCCAGAATTTCCATATTTCAGTTGGAGGATTAACTGTCCATCCTGCACGTGTGGTAATGCCATAAACCATACCACGCCATGGATTTCCGCCACCTTCTAGCATCTGTCCGGGCAACCCAAACGGAATTCCCGATACTTCAACCAGCCAATGATCGGGCAACCGGTTATAGTCGCGTCCTTCGCCAATCCACACCAAATCGAAATAAGGAAGTAAATCCATGTAAAGGTTTAAACAGCTTGCAAATCCTGCCCATTTGTTAAAATGGTTCCAGCTGTGCAAGTCCATTCTTCCTTCAGAACGGTAATGATCAATTACTTTTCTTGCCCGTCGTAAAGTAAAACGGTCGAGAGCTGAATCGTCGATATAAACACCATCAATACCCATAATCTGAACCATCCAGTCTAAACCGGCGATGTAAAAATTATTGAGTCGACTATCCGGAGTGGTAATCACAGAAAGATCGGTTTCTCCTTTGAACCGACCCTCTTTCACCGGATTGTACCATGCCGGAATGTATTTCTCTCTTAAATTCTTGATAAGCCATTCATTCGGGCCGTTGGGATGCAAAGCTTCTGTCCAAGTAGCATTCCCTGGCCCCGGGAAAATTATTTCACCGTTCAGACTGTTAAAAGCCCAGAACTCAGGAAGGTTTTTGGTCAATTCGCGGGTCGTGTAATAAAATTTCATCCGCATGTTCTCCTTGTGCGCATTGGTCACCAGTTGAGTAAGTTCCTTGACATTTGCATCCAGATAGGGGTAGTTGATAAACGGATAAATGTCTTCGGCATGGTGGATATTGATAATATTTGCACCTGCCTTTTTCGCATTCTCAATTTTCACTGAAGTGTTGGTTCCGCCTCCGTGATAATACCGGTCGCCAAATTTATTTTGCCTGTCAATCATCCTGAATGGTGTGATCAACAATTCAAAATCGTAGTTGAGCATCTCTCCGTATTTCAAGTCCCTGCTGCCTGAATAAGCATTGATGACCACATCGTTGTTTTGCTCACTGACATTAACGCCACCTTTCCCCTCATTTCCCCAAGACGGGGGCATTTTCAGCGGGCCAAACTTATAATAGATATTGACCAGCGGGCGGACATAATTCTCCGCTTTCCATTTTATCCGCAAGCCGCCATTCACTGCACCGACCCACAACATGTCCTGATTTTTGGTCACGTCCCACTTCCATTTCCAGTCCGGAGGCCGGTAACCTCCTTCCTGCCCAAGTCCCATCATATATTCGGCTTTTTCTTTAACAACAGGTATTTCTATCCGGATGTCTTTCACCTTTACCGGAACTTTTGCAGTCAATTTTAACCGGTAATCCACGAAACCGTCAAACTCCATTTGTCCCGTACATTCAAGATCGCACATATCCGAAGTATTGATAACCTTCCAGACAAGCTTCGATGGTATCTGTTCAATGAAGGTCAGCTTGCCTGGTACCAGCCGCACAACCTCTCCATTTTCCGTTTCAATAATAAACCGAAAAGGATGGTCAACAATCGGTTCACCCCTGGAAACCAGCGACTGGTTGGAAGCACCAAAATAACTCGTAATAGAAGCTGGAAGTCCATTTCCGGCAATATTCAAGGTGCGTCCCAAAATACTGACCTTGTTTTCTTCGACCTTAACAGGAAGGTAACCTCTTGTAATTTCTTCGTCAATGCCGACAGTTGAATTGAGCCAATTAAGGCGGGACAAACGGACACCTTCATTATATCCATGATTTGGGACAACTTCCCCATCGACTTTTAACAGAAGTGGTATAACCCGTTTCTCTCCATGTACAAGTATTGAAACCGAACCAACATAGTTTCCATCTCCAATTCCATTCAAGTCGATACCTATCCAAAGAGCTTGTATGTGTCCGGCAGCAACATTAATTGCCTTTGAAAAGGGATAGCCTTTAAAATCGATACCGCCTTTGTTGAAACAAGTCATCCGACTATCAGCAATTGCCTTTCCGTTCTTCTCCTTCAGATCGGAGAATTTGACCTGGACATCTCCAGCATCCTGTTTCAACGCCCAAACGCCCAATTGATACACGAAGAATTCCTCTGGCCGGGCGTTGAGTACAAAATTTTCAGGATGGATGGCTTCCTTAATTTTTCCTTCAGGAATTGAATCAAACCACTTTATTGGGTTTTCACGTAATTCAGGAAAAACTAAAAACGATTGATTTCTTAGTAAATGCCTATACTTCGCAAAGGCACAAGTTGTGGAAAGATTGTTTGTAGGTTCACCCGCAAAAGCTGTCATGCAACAGGCAACAAAAACAAACAAACTGATTTTCAGATATTTCATCCTTTAGATTTTATTACAAAAAGCTACGGCTCTTTATGTCTGTACTTAATTTTGTCAATTATCAACAATAGAAAATTACTTTTCCACATAATCGAACGGTAAGTTCTTGTAATCATGGACTAATAAACTCTTACTAAATAAATTTAGAATATTCATAATTTTTGGTTTTAAGTCTAATTTTCAGTTATTCCAACTGGACGTGCTTCTTTTTTTAAGGTACTTTCGAATGCCTCAAGCGCACTTTTAAGTTCTTCTGCAATTTCAGGATTTTCACCAATGACATTCTTGCTTTCTGCGATATCTTTATCCAAATTATAAAGGGCTTCCGGTTGCATAAACGATTTGCTTTTCCCGTTCTTCCCATCTTTCCCAGGTTCTGTCACAAATCTGGAATTATGGGGCAAAATGTATTTCCATTTACCTTTACGTATGGCCAGTAATTTTTCGTCTAAGTAATAATAGAAGTAGCGATTACTTAGGGCTGTCATCCTCTTTCCTTTGAGGATAGACAATATGCTTACGCCATCAATTTTTTTAGAAGGTAATTTTGCTCCCGTAACCTGACAGATTGTTGGCAGCAAATCCATGCTGGTAACCAATTTGTCACAGACTTTCCCTTGGGGGATTACATCAGGCCACGACATAACACATGGCTCACGGAACCCTCCTTCGAAAATACTAAATTTTCCACTCCTTAGTTCTCCCGCACTTCCGGCGTGATTACCAAAAGAGAGCCAGGGGCCATTATCAGAGGTAAAAATCACCAGCGTATTATCCAATACTCCATTCTCTTTTAAGGCTTTTACGATCTCACCTACTGACCAGTCGATTTCTTCAATGACATCGCCATACAAGCCACCTTTTGACTTCCCTTTGAACTTGTCTGATGCATCAATGGGAATGTGTGGCATGGAGTGGGCCAGATAAACAAAAAACGGGGATTTTCCTGCCTGATTGTTAATAAAATCAACACAGAATTCTGTGTAACGACGGGTCAATAATGCCTGGTCTGGTTCAATTTCAATTACGTCATTATCTTTCATTAATGGCAAATTGCCCCTGTTCATATCGTTGGAATATGGGATTCCAAGATATTGGTCAAATCCATGTTGTAAGGGTAAAAACATTTTTTTATCGCCTAAGTGCCATTTGCCAGCCATAGCGGTAGCGTAACCGTTTTGTTTTAGCAATTCAGCTATTGTCTCTTCTTTTGGATTTATTCCAGTATTACCCTTGAGCCCCCCAACACGCCCAGGGAAAAGCACTTTTGGTAAACCAATCCTGTTAGGGTAACAACCTGTTAACAAAGCAGCCCTGGAAGGGGTACAGACCGAAGCGGCAACATGAAAATCGGAGAATTTCATGCCATTTTCAGCTAAATGGTCAATATTAGGCGTCGAAATTGTTTTTGATCCAAAACAGCTTAAATCCGCATAACCTTGGTCATCGGTAAAAATCAAAACTATATTAGGAGTTTTGTTTTCTTTGTTCGAGCTAGAAAAACCAAATATGCCCGATAATAGCATTATAAAAAGATTTCTCATTTTTATTATTATTAAGTGTAGTTTTTAAGCGATCTTTTGATTTCAAAGTTTTAATATTTATGTTTGTTCCATTGGACAACAAAAAATTCTATTGATTATATTTACTTCTGTCAACGTCTATTGTAACCCAATAATACCTTCAAACGGGTATAAACATTATAGGGGATCATATTATCTTTTAATTTCAACATCGGTGGTATCATTATAAAATTTCCTTAGGTTTATTAATTGTTCTTTAAGTAGCTCCACCTGTTTCTTGTACTTCTCAGAGTGATATAAGTTCTGACGCTCATATTGGTCTTTCTTCAGATCAAAAAGTTCCCAGTAATCAATATTTTCATGATAAAACCTTATGAGTTTATACCGTTCGGTCCTGATACCATAATGTCTCCACACAGGAAGAGGAGAATCCTTGTTATTTTCGTAATAATGATAATACATAGCATCACGCCATCCGTTTTTTTTTGGATTGGACAATAATGGAAGTAACGATTTTCCTTGCATATCCCCCGGAATGGAAACACCGGCGATGTCAAGAAAAGTTTCAGGAAGATCCACGTTCAGTACCATTTTTTCGCACCGCTGATCACCTTTCAATCCCGGATAGCTTATAATTAACGGCATATGAATGGACTCTTCATAAAAAAACCGCTTATCAAACCATCCATGCTCTCCTAAAAAGAATCCCTGATCGGATGTATAGATCACCACCGTGTTTTCATCCAAACCCGACTTCTTTAAAAAGTCGAGTAATTTACCTACATTTTCGTCAATTACCTGTACACAAGCCATATAAGCTCTCATGTAACGTTGATACACCCATTTTTTCAGGGCTTCACCTTCCAGATTGTCCGGTGCTTCCCAGGCATACTTTCCCCAGGATTCTTTACGCTCTTGAAATTGCAGAAGTCCTTGCATTGTGATATTAAATGGCCGCGGAGAATCACCCTTATTTTTATCCGGATCATCAAAGGAGGGGGGGGTAGGATAGTTTTTATTGTTATAAACCTCTAATAATTCGTCCTTTTCCTGAAATGGCATATGGGGCGCCGGATGATGTAACATTAACATAAAGGGTTTTGATTTATCGCATTTTTTTATCCATTCAATTCCTTTGTCCGTTACAATATCGGTAACATAGCCTTCGTAATTTTGTATCTCTTTTCCCTTCTCTAAAAATTTCGGATTATGGTATTCTACCCCGTAGTGGATCAAATAGTAGTCCATTGACTGGATACAATTTGTGCCGGTCCCGAAATGTGTTTTTCCAACGAGTGCTGTTTGATAACCCGCTTCTTTTAGCAATTCAGGATAGGTAACGTGTTCATTACCAGGTTGTACATAATTGGTTTTAACACCATGAATATGACTGTATTTTCCAGTCATGATGGATGCCCGACTAGGACTACAAATACTGTTTGTACAAAAACAGTTTTTGAACAACATACCTTGTTTGGCCAACCGATCAATGTTGGGAGTTTCAATCAAACTACTACCGTAAGCACTAATTGCATTAACTGCATGATCATCGGACATGATAAAAATAATATTGGGTCGTTTCATCTCCTTTTTACCAACTACAGAAAGAGAGGAGAACAGTAATGTACCCGACAATAAACCTATGGATACGAAAATATTATACATAATTACGTTATTTTAGGATATTCCCATTTGAACTAATATGAACCTGAATACTGGCACCGGCTGAAACCTCAACTTTGGGCCATTTAAGAAATGCAGTATATCCAAGTGGTTTTTTTGAATTTATTGATGTTTCTGCAAAGATTGAAACAGTGGCATCGTACTTTGTTGGATTAGTAATCAAAATCACTACCCCATCATTGCCTCGTTTTAACACCTTGGCCTCAACATGGTCAAACACAAACAGTCTATTTTCATCCGTTTTTAAATAGATGCCGGGCAGTTCCATCGCCATCAGAATACCGTTTAGTTCGGTCCAACCGGTTTTGCCTCCGGTGCCACGCGATCCGCGGCTGTCGGCATCGCAATAAGTTAACCGTTCTGTTATCCTTCCGTTGGGCTGAATGCCTTCGGCATAAGCGTGAACGACATCATACATGAGTTCGGCATAACGAATGTCGCCGGTAGCACGGTAAATCTTAAACAGGGGATCACCTGATGAGGTGCAGAATCCTGGCGCACCGTGTTTATTCTGTGTGCTGGCCCAAACGACTCCGGCCAATTTGGCTCCAAGCTGTGCAAGTTCAGTATTTGAGGGCAATTCGTAGTCGTAAGAAACAATCCATGTAGCACAAAGATTGGCAAGGTTGCGCGACATTTCTAACCATTTCTTTTCACCGGTTAGTTCATACAAGGCCATCAGCGAAGTCATAAAACCGGCGGCAGTTTCGGAATCTGCATTTTGTAAAATATCGCCACAACCACCAGTGGTCATTCCCCGCTCCACAAAGTCATGCTGGTAATAAAAATGAGCAGCTCTTTTGGCAATCTTCAGGTATTGCGAATTACCGTAATATGTTGATGCCAATGCCAATCCGCCAATCGCCATTACTCCTCCGGAGGTATTATATTCGGCCACTTCACCGTTTTGGTTATTGAGCATTCTCCCCCACTGACCATTCTGTGTCCATGTTGCCACAAAAGCATCGGCCAGTCGCCGGATATTCGTTTCCCATACTGAATTTATACGATCCGTTTTACCCTGTGCCTTCAACAGCATAAACTGTTTTACCATCCAAAACAATACATCAGCATTCTTACGGGTCAATACAATTTCAGGGAACTCACGATAACCTTCCCTGGAGAAACATTTTCCATCGTAATTGAGAGCTCCAAAAAAATAGCCTGATTTCCCCTGTCCGCGAGGAATTGCAAAATTGAAGGTGCTGGTCACACGGTCGAGATGTAGACTATCGCCAAGCACGAGCATAGGGAAAGTGTTCATTAAACCACCAATCCAACCAAATGAAATCCAGTCAGCATTCTCCGGACAGTAGAACTTGAAATCCTTCCCATCGTAAAACCTGCTGTCGATATTATTGGTCATCAATCGGATGATTTTACTGAAAGGAAAGAGATTGCGTGGATGATTGATGCCGGTAACAGCTTTTCGTACAGACATAAATTTTTCTAAAAGACCGGGTATATTAGGTGTTTCAAACGAATACAACCGCAAACGAAGTGTCAATTCATCTCCCGTTTTCCAGTCAATGCCCCGATCAGGGCTTTTGCTGAATCCGATAAATTCAGGCTTCTGCTCGCGTACACCTGGAGCACTCACAACAAGTGTAGCCCTGGAGCGGTCTTGGCTTTCCTCAACGATAAAACCGTTATCAAAAATGTTATCTCCGATGCGAACACCTTGTTCAGCTAACAGAATAAAAGCACGCTTGAGCTTTTTATCGAAAAAACACATTGCCGGAGTGGCCAGGTTACAGGCATTCACTTCCAATCGTGATATTTCTTCCTGTTTGGGTGAAAGCTGCGGAATAGGCACCGACATTAACGGTATATTTTTCTCATACAGGTACTTCCGATCTAATCCTTTAGCATATCCTCTGTCGACCAATTTGCAGCGGTTTCCATTGTAAACTGAAGCAGGAAGCATCACATAATTTTCGATGCTCCAGTTTTTAAAATCGAAGGCCACAGCAACACCTGCAGATCTTTCAGCTCCTTTATCCAAACGGAACTGAACATCCAGATCCATTGCAGTCTTATCCTCATTAACCGGCCTTACTTTAATTGAACTATGCCATCTATTCCCACTAAGATTAAGGCTATAATCCTTGAAACTTTGGCTTTTTACAAGTTTTGAACCATCGTACCTACAATAAAGCAGACGCATACTTCCATTCAGCGACCGCAGAAAAGCAACTACATCAGGTGCTATTGAAGATGTTTCTGTTGTAACAGGCAACCAGCTTCTGTTATCTTGTTTTGAAATAACCTGCTCTTGGTCCGTTTGCGCATAAGAACTGACACATAAGACCCCTGCCAGAAAGATCAAAAAGAACTTCCTGTTCAGTTTTCCTAATTGGAAACTTCCCTTTCTAAGAACTCTCATTTTTTTATTGCTATTTTTTTATTCTCTAACTCCAATAACAATATCGCCAGGCCGGGCAACTTCTGCAACCTTTGAAATTGTCTTAAAAGGTTTTTCCAATGTACCTGAGCTTGCGTCATTCCCAATTGGAGCCACGTGGTACTCTTTCGCGCTCAGTCTTAAACAGAGGATAAAAACCAAATATGTAATATGAATGATCTTCATCTGGAACAAAGATTCTGAGTTACTTAATTAAAAACCAGGTGTATCCGTTAGCTTCCACTGTAACATCTATATTCACATTGTACTGACGATCCAACAGATACTTTTTGGGAGTTTCTCCCTTCTCACTTATAGTAGCCTCCTTGTCCAACCCGGTATAATACATGGGCAAGGTTAGTTCTTTCCTGATCTTCTTGTCTGTAGGATTGAAAATTATCACCATTCCTTTATCCTTTCCAAACGGATTGACATGCATCATACAATCCAGATCGCGTCCGTTGGGGCGTCCCAGGTGAATAATATCTCCGGTCAGTACTTCACGATAATTAGAAAACCAATCAATCCACTTTTTCACCATTGACTTGGTTTCAGGAGTGTCATAAAGACGGTTTCCACGTATGGTAAACTGACAACCGCTACTCAGATACTGTACCAATCCTCTTTCGTATCGATCGAGATTATCTTTCAGCGGTTCTAAACCAACCCTTGGATCGTTGGTATAAAAACCAACCAATTGTAAGGTCATATGCCCCATGGTTGGAATTTTGTGCCATGTACCATCGTAAATATACTGGCGACCAAGCAACAATTGTTGTTGCGGGGTCAAATTTGCACTTGCTTCACGATATCCCATTCCTGTAGAACAACTTCCGTTTAAAAAATACCAGTCCGGAAGGCCTACATACATTCCACGTTGCTGTGCTTCATGAATAATATCTACTTGCTCTTTCCATTGCTCCCATTGTGAATCTTCCAATCCACGATGATATTTATGCACCTTAGAAGCACAGGCATCCCCATGATATGGGCCATCTGCACTGTACATCATAAATCCGGATCGATCATAAAACTTCCACATTTTGGGGAAATAATCATCCCTCCACTCACTAGCAATACAAACGCTCTGACCAAATCGACTTCCAGGCTTTCCGGTTGAGGGGTCAATACAATCAACTTTTGCACCCCGACTCCGGGAAGCAATCTGCAATTCGTAACCAGCCATGATAATTCCGCGCTCTTTTGCGTATCTACCTATTGTTCCCCAATGGCTAAGGTACTCTTCATTCGTATTGTCATATCTAATACCTGGCCAGGGAGCAATTGTAAGCTCTTCCATGCCAAGTTCATGCATTTGGTCGATTAAGGATTTTAGTTCCCTTTCATCATGCGAGGTAATGGCTGCACCGAGCAGGCTTTCGGTAACCTGAGGGGCAAGTGTACGGTACATTCTGCGATGTGCCAGGCTATTCCGCTCTTTGTCGTCGCTATCCAACAGAAGCTCAAAAGTGATAAACGATTGAAAAGCATTACCATTTTTAACCAGCTCGGATGGTCCCATTGGCAGGCGACTTTTCAAAAGATTGCGATGAGGATATTTCAGGAAACCATCCTCAGCTTGGTTATGAGTAGCCCATGTGTTGTATTCCGGATCAACCATCCAGGATGTAGTTGTTTGTCCAGCCTGATATGGCTTTAGTTCCTTATCGTAGTGTATCAATGCACTTCCCAGTGGATTAGCGTTTGCCAATGCAAAAGAGTAATCACTTTCCACATGAATTCGATCTACCTGATCCTCGGTTACTGCCAATACCTCACATTCGGTTTTCTCAACTACAAAATCTTTTCCTGATCGATTATCAATGGTAAGCCATTTGGCCATTACAGGGATTCCATCGTACAACTCGTAATGAACATCTACATTTACACCTTTTAGTTCTATTTCAGACTCCGGCGCCTCAAAATGAAGGATCAGATGCAGTCCCTTTGGAGGCCATTCTGTCTCCCGGGCATTGTATTTTTCTTTCCATAGATAACGAGCCTTCGGTTTTTCGGTAGATATTCCTGATAATAACCAGGCATTTGGATTCGCTTCCATTTCCGGTATCCACTGGTTCAACAGATACGATTTTTCAGGTTGTCCGGTTAAGCCTCCCACATCAATCCAACGATCGTCAATTTTAATTCTGGCTTCAGGTTTTACCGCCCTAAGATATTGGGCATCGTTCAACAAGTTTTTATAGCTAATACAAGCCAGGTTTTCAGAAACATAAAAAACACGGCTAACCAGACCATTGGTCAACACCATTTGAGCTGACATTTCATTGGCATCCTTCGAAATAAAAAGCTGTGAAGGATTATCTACTTCACGTATCAAATAATCTTCTTCAACTGCCGTTTCCCGGTAAGCATCAGTTAATACACAACCGAAACCAGGTTTTACAATTTTGCTTATCCGTATTTTTTGTGCAGTAGCCAGTTGTTTTTTTTGAGCTTTTATTTGTTTGTAATTTAGAAGAAAATCTTGTGCCGGATTAAAAGTCCCTTCATTAAAAGTAGCATAACGAACTTCATACACCTCACCGGAAAACTGGTTATTTCCCCGAGACAGGTTACCTACCGTAAAACCTGGATTAATCTGTGAAGTTCTTCTGAAAGCACCACCTTTTTCGCCATTTAACCATAAGGTACATTTTTCACCATCGGCCACTAATGCCAAATGTGTCCAACGATTATAAATTACATTGCCAATCTCAAACATTTTAACACCCCCAACCAATGCAAACCATTTATCTCCCTGCTGTACAATATTATAACCATGATTTCTGTCTCCTATACTTACAATTCCAAAGGTATGTTTGGCATCCATATCTTTTCTGTCGGTGATAAGTGCCTTCGCCCACACCTCAAAAACAAAATTGTCTGTGGGGTCAACCTGAATGTCGTCTGAGTGATAATAACCATTGTCAGTGGTAAACAACATTGAACCACCGGCCTTTCCATCAGGGGCACTGGCAAAAAACACAGGTGTGCCTTCCCGCTGTAAAACCAATTGATTGTTATTCCCGGCTTTTAATGTTTCCGGACCTGTTACATAAGTTACAGCTGTTCCCATTCCCATTTTGAAATGAATTTTCTCTTTTATCTTGGAATAGGAATTTTGCCCAAACAAGATTCCCCCGACTAATAGTCCAATTGAAATAATGCGTTTCATTTTCTTATTGTTATTTAGATTTATATTTTTCGAGCGTTTTCCTTAATTTAGAAACCACATCAGGATACTTTTCATAAAGGTTGACTTCTTCCCGCGGATCTTCTTTCAAATTGTACAACTGACCTTGTGGATCGGTTATTCCCGGTTTTTTGCTTCGCGGTTGTGAATAGGGATCAAATTACCCAATAAGGGTTATGTTAATGCATCCTGATTTTATTTTGTTCCAACCTTATCCGGGCTCCCAACTGATTTAAACTCAATCTCAAGTTTTGGTGATTTGTTTCCACTGAATTCGCTGGTGACTATGATTTCGACATTTCCACTTTCGCAAATTGGAACTTTATCAGTGCTGATTACGCTTACTTTGTTCCAGGTATTGTCGCATAGATAAACCTTTTGTCCATCGCAAATTACACGATCACCGGCTTTCAATGAAACATTCATCTCTATGCTTTGATAGTTGTTGATTGTGAATTGAATATGCGAAACATTGGCCGTAAGATTGTTTTCCACCGGGAAAGCTTTAATATAAAACTGTAATGGCTGCTCCTGGAAAGGATTATTGACTACAAATTTCGTGGTAACAGGTTCACCCGTTTGTATATCCCTAAATTTATGCTCGTAACCACGGCTGAGCTTCACAGGATAGAGTTCCCAGCTATTTTCGCCTCTTTTTTCGAGGTGGAATTCGTTCTTTGGATCTTTCATCCGCTCTCTTTGTTCTGATGTAAAGGCATTGGATCTTCTTGCTTTCTGCCATTCACGGATCAACTCAAATAGCTGATCTTTATAACCGTTCTTTTCAATACTTTTGTCCACACGTAACAAATAACCTGCATTAAATGCAGCGCTTTTTGCCTGTATCCATTCCACTTCCTCAGGCCGAAACTCCGGATTCAACGTGAACCACCCAAGCATGCCCGGCATGAGGTTCCTGTCAAAATATCTTTGATTTTCAATACGATAATTTACCTGACTTTCCCTCAATTCATTATACCATGGTTCGCCCCAATTCATAAATGCATAAATATGCCAATAATAATGAAAGGTGCCTGCCCCACAAGTTAGCCGGTACCTGTCGAGGTTTTTGTACCATAAATTAATAAAGCGTGCAGG
>JAMDDG010000236.1 GCA_023488865.1 Bacteroidota bacterium
AAATCATGTCTGAATATCAGCTACTTACATGATAACAACGAAAAATATCTCCTCATTTACCCCGAAAAAACTGCATTTTTACCTGATTTTTCTCTATTTGTATAGGTAGGGCTGCAAGTTGGGTTAAATTATCCCGGAGTTTGAGACGCCACTTTCGAGTCTTTTCCCCGACATTTTGTTCCTCTAACAAGCGGTGTCGATCTAAGTTTAGAATTACACAATTCAACTTTTCATTTCGGCTTGAGATTGCTCCCCACTTCGTTCCTCCCCGATTTCGTTGGAACAGGCAGTGATTGCAACGACGGACGGTAATCGAACAGATTGCTTCCCACTTCGTTCCTCGTGGTCGCAATGACGGATCATTTTTTTGGAGGTGAGTGAGTAGAGAAGGAGGCGGGCGGCGATCCTGCTATTACCGAAATCGGATGACCCGCCTCCTTCTCTACTCACTCACAAAATCATCGGCATACCGTCATTGCGAGTCGGAACGACGAAGCAATCTGTTGATTTACAGGTTATTAAAAATTAAATTCTTGCTCTTTTCTGATCACTGATGTTATCGTCCCACAACGGTTTAATGACAGAAGATAAAAATCTGTCATTGGTAGTCGGAACTACGAAGCAATCTGTTGATAATATGCTAAATTATACAACAGATCGACTGTTCAAACATATTATCTCACGTCTCATATCTTTCTTCCCAGTTCCTCCCTGAGGTACTTCGCGGTATACGACCCTTCGTTATGGATCAACTCTTCCGGCGTACCGCAACAAAGCAAGCGGCCGCCGTCGCGCCCACCTTCGGGACCGATGTCGATAAGGTGATCGGCCATTTTGATCACCTCCATGTTGTGTTCGATCACGATGACGGTATTGCCCCTTGCTACCAGCTTGTCCAAAACCCCTATCAGTACCCTGATATCTTCGAAGTGCAGCCCGGTAGTGGGTTCATCCAGGATATAGAGGGTGCGGCCTGTATCGCGTTTGCTCAGTTCGGTAGCTAACTTAACGCGCTGGGCCTCACCTCCTGACAAAGTGGTAGAGGCTTGCCCGAGCGTGATGTACCCCAAACCCACTTCTTCGATGGTCTTCAGCTTGTGGGAGATGGCGGGGATATTTTCGAAGAAAGCGACGCCCTGCTGAATGGTCATATCCAGCACGTCGCTGATTGATTTGCCCTTGTAGCGGATTTCCAGCGTTTCGCGGTTGTACCGTCTTCCGTTGCATTTGTCGCAGTGGACATAAACATCCGGCAGATAATTCATCTCAATGGTTTTCAGTCCGGCCCCTTCGCAAGCCTCGCAGCGCCCGCCTTTCACGTTAAAGGAGAACCGTCCGGGTTTGTATCCGCGGATTTTGGCTTCCGGCAGAAGCGTGAAAAGGGTCCTGATTTCCGTAAACACACCGCAATAGGTTACCGGGTTCGACCGGGGCGTCCGCCCGATAGGCGACTGGTCTACCTGAACCACTTTGTCTAAGTGTTCAATTCCGAAGATTGCCTCGTAAGGCAACGGATCGTCGAGTGATTTGTAGAAATACTGGCTCAGGATGGGCAGGAGGGTTTCGTTGATCAGCGTTGATTTGCCGCTGCCTGAAACGCCGGTGACACAGATAAATTTTCCTAACGGGAAATCGACATCTATCGACTTTAAATTGTTCCCGGAAGCGCCTTTCAACGACAGAATTTTTCCGTTACCGGCCCTCCTGAAGGGTGGTACTTTAATCTCTTTTTTCCCGGTCAGGTATTGGGACGTGAGGGTGTCAATTTTCAATACATCTGAAGGAATACCTGCCGCCACAATTTCTCCCCCAAAACGGCCGGCATGTGGTCCCATGTCGATCAGGTAGTCGGCCTGCAGCATCATGTCGCGGTCGTGTTCTACCACGATCACCGAGTTGCCGGTATCGCGCAGCTGCTGCAGCGAACGGATCAGCCGCAGGTTGTCACGGTGATGCAGCCCGATGCTGGGCTCATCGAGGATATAAAGCACGTTCACCAACTGTGATCCGATCTGTGTAGCCAGCCGGATGCGTTGCGATTCGCCGCCCGAAAGGGTAGCAGAAGGACGATCGAGGGAGAGATAGTTCAATCCGACATCCAGGAGGAAACTCAACCGGGTCATGATCTCTTTGTTCACTTCCGCTGCAATCAAAAGCTGTCGTTTGCCCATACGGTCACCTATTCCGGCAAAAAAAGCAGAGAGTTCGCCGATGTCCATCATAGCCAGTTCAGCAATATTTTTTCCGTCAATCTTAAAGTGGAGCGGTTCCTTTTGAAGCCTTTGTCCGTTGCATTCGGGGCATAGGCAGGTTTTGTGGAACTGATCCGCCCATTTTTGGGCGCTTTTAGAGAGGTTGTCACCCTTCTCGTTCACCACATATTTCACGATCCCTTCGTAGGTCATCATGTAATCGATAGAACTGCCTAACGGGGAGTTTTTTAACTGGATCCGCTCGCCGGTGCCATGCAGGATGGCATTGAGAACGGCTTCATCGATTTCGCCAACCGGCGTTTTTAGGGTGAAGTTGTATTTTTCTGCCATCGCTTCCAGTTGCCAGAAGATCAGGGTGTTCTTGTACGGTCCAAGCGGGGCGATACCTCCCTGCGAGATGGAGAGCGCCGGATCCGGGACAATCTTGGTATAATCTATTTCGTTGATCACACCCAATCCGTTGCACTTCTGACAGGCGCCCTGCGGCGAGTTGAATGAGAAACTGTGCGGTGCCGGATCGTTGTAGGAGATACCTGTGGTCGGGCACATCAGGTGGCGCGAAAAATAGCGGACCGAACCGGTATCAGGATCAAGGATCATCACGATGCCCTCGCCGTGCTTCATGGCCTTGTCGAGCGATTCGCGCAACCGCTTGCGGTCCTTCTCTTCTACCACCATTTTGTCGATCACCATCTCGATGTGGTGGGCTTTGTACCGATCGACTTTGTATCCGTGGGTCAGTTCGACGATCTCCCCGTCCACCCTTGCATACAGGAAGCCTCTGCGGCGAATCTGCTCAAACAGTTCACGGTAGTGGCCTTTACGTCCTTTAACAATTGGGGCCAGCAGGATAGTGCGTTTGTTGCTGTAATTTTCGATGATCAGTTCGATGATCTGATCATCGCTGTATTTCACCATTTTTTCGCCGGTATTGTAAGAGAAGGCTTCTCCTGCCCGGGCAAAGAGCAAACGTAAAAAGTCGTAAATCTCGGTTACGGTGCCGACTGT
>JAMDDG010000006.1 GCA_023488865.1 Bacteroidota bacterium
GATCAATTCTTTCAGCATACCCGTTTGATGACCATTCAGGTTAAAAGTGTTATATCGGATGTAAATCCAGTGGTCGATGTCGACTGTAAAGTGCTGGATGCCCTGCTAAAAATGACGGATTCCGGAATGGGCGCTGTCACGGTAGTTTCCAAAGAAGGGAAACTTGCCGGTATCTTTACCGACGGAGACCTTCGCCGTCAGATGCGCAAAATGGGAGATCTCATCCTTACCGCAACCGTTGGGGAGTGCATGACCGCTAACGCGATTTCAATCGATGCAGATGCTATGTTACAAAAAGCAACAGAAATCTTTAATGCCAATCAGGTAGATAACATTATTGTCACCGAAAACGGAAAACCTATCGGGATGCTCGATGTACAGGATTTGATAAAACTTGATCTACTGAGCTAACTTTTAGCTTGGTAACAACAAAGGCGGAGCAGTTATTGCTCCGCCTTTGTTGTTTGTTGTTTGTGCATTTGATTTCCGTATAAGAATCTTTATTTTTTGTATATTTTGTATCTTGCAACGACAATTAAAGAATGATTAATCTGAAAACTGGTCGGTGAAAGCATTCTTTAGTGGGTTGTTGAAATAAGTCCGAAATGCATTAACTAATTAAAAATCAATAATATGAAGAGATTATTTATTCCAATCATCGTGTTTGTGGTCTTTGTAGCGGGAAACCTTCGGGTAGCAGCTGAAGTCCGCCTTCCGTCTATCCTCGGTAGCCACATGGTCCTTCAACAAAAAAGTGAAGTGAACTTGTGGGGCTGGTGCAGCCCGTCAGAGAAGATTTACGTGAAAACATCCTGGGATACAACTAAATATGTAACAAAAGGTACTTCGGGGGCGAAGTGGACGATGAAAATCAAAACCCCTGCTGCGGGAGGTCCATACACCATCACCATCAATGATAAAACTGTTCTGGAAGATGTGATGATTGGTGAGGTCTGGGTTTGCGGGGGACAGAGCAACATGGAGTTGAGCGGTGATCAGAAATTAAAGCAATCTTTGGATGAAGTGCCCAACGCAAATAATCAGAAAATCAGGTTCTTCTATGTACCTAAAACAACTTCCGACTCTCCACAGGAGGATGTCCACGCGAGTTGGAAGGTTTGTACCCCCGAAGAGATGGTACATTTTAGCGCCATTGGCTATTTCTTTGGGAAAAGAATTCAGCAAACAGCCTGTCTTACCATTCCAAAAACAGGAATGGTGGTTATACATGACCTGGCAGATGATGTGAATAACATCCACCCGGTTAAAAAAATGGAGGTCGCTGATCGCCTGGCGAACCTGGCATTGTCTGACACTTATGGGGTAAAAGGACTTGTATATAAAGATCCGGTGGCCGTCAGGTTCGGTTTTAGCAACACCGCTATCCCAAATCTTTTTAGCAAAGAGGGAATGCCGGTAAATACATTCAGAACTGACAATTGGAAGGTCATGACGGATGCCGTGGTGAAATAGCTTTAGACCTATTTCAATTACAGCTCTTTCTCAGTAAAATACCCCAGTTTCAAGTACTTTTGATAGAGAACGGCATATTGTTCAACGTGTCCGGCAATCGGGCGGTATTCGGTTTCAAAACCTTGTCCCATGGCTTTTTGAGCATCTTCAACGTTGGTATAAACTCCGGCAACCACGGCAGCAAACATACAGGCGCCAAAAGCACAAGTTTGTTCTGTCTGGGCTACCTTAATCGGTACGTTTAGCACATCAGCCAGTGTTTGCATAACAAAGGGTGATTTTTTGGCTACTCCTCCCAAAGCGATAACCTCATCTACCAAAACTCCTTCTCTTTTAAATCGATCAGCAATAGCTTTGGAACCGAATGCAGTTGCCTCCACCAACGCCCTGAATATCGCGGGAGCTGTGGAGCCCAGTTTTAATCCGGCGATGGATCCGGTCACCTCCTGGCTGGCATCCGGGGTACGGCGGCCATTCATCCAGTCGGTTGCCAGGATGGTGCTCTCTTCGATCGGTATTTTGGCGGCTTCAACCGATAACTCGGGAATGATCCGGTTTAACGCTTCTTCGACCAATTTGGCACGGGTCTCAGGATCGATAAGAGTCGATTTTGATAAGATATTTTCAATCGGCCAGGCGATAACCTTTTTAAACCAGGCATAAATATCCCCAAAGGCAGATTGCCCGGCTTCCAGACCAATGTATCCGGGTACCACAGAACCATCTACCTGACCGCAGATACCGGCAACGAACTTATCCCCAAACTGATCGTACGGTACGGTAATAATATCGCAGGTGGAGGTGCCGATCGAACGGACCAGCACATTGGGGGTTATCTCGCCGCCCACAGCACCTACGTGACAGTCGAAAGCGCCTGCCCCAATTGCTACATTTGTGCCCAATCCTAATTTTTTAGCCCATTCAGGCGATAAATTACCGACCTTGATATCGCCGGTATAGGTATGTGTGTATAAATGTGCGCGAAAATCTTTCAGGGCGGGTTCGAAAGAGGTCAGGAACTCTTCGGAGGGAAGCCCTCCCCAGCTATCGTGCCACATGGCTTTGTGTCCGGCGGCACACCTGCTTCTTTTTACCTCCTCCGGCTTTGTTTTGCCGGTAAGGACCGCCGGCATCCAGTCGCAATGTTCGATCCAGGAGTAAGCAACCTCTTTCACCTTTTGATCTGCCCGAAGCAAATGGGCCATTTTTGCCCAAACCCATTCGGAGGAATAGATTCCCCCTTCAAATTTTGTGTAGTCCAATCTACCCTTGTGGGCAAGTTCATTGATCTCGGCAGCTTCTTTTACGGCTGTATGGTCTTTCCAAAGCACAAACATGGCATTGGGGTTCTCTTCAAAACCGGGCGTCATAGCCAGTGGAACACCCGCTTTATTGACCAATACCGGTGTGCTGCCGGTTGTATCAAAAGAGATGCCGACCACTGATTTGGCTACTTCGGGACCTGCCTTTTGCATTGCATCTTTGACCACAAATTCAGTCACTTCGAGGTAATCAAGGGGATGCTGACGGTATTGGTCTTTAGAAGGGTTGCAATATTTTCCCTCCATCCAGCGGGGATAGTATTTTACCGAGGAGGCGACTTCTGCCCCGTTTTGCGCATTGGCAATCACGGCCCTGGCTGAGTCGGTCCCGAAATCCAGTCCGATTACATATTGTTTTGAATTCATAAGAAAAATATGAAGTTATTATTCAAAGT
>JAMDDG010000384.1 GCA_023488865.1 Bacteroidota bacterium
CTTTGTTGAGCCGGGGATTTTTTATTGGGATTAATCAGATTGATAGATTATAGGATTGAAAAAGAGGCGTAGGGCTGGGAGAAAGAAGCGGAGAAACAGGAAACTGGGAAACGGAGAAACAGAGAACGGAGAGGGCGGGAAAATAAATCCGGATTGGATCACCGTCCGCAGCACAGGTTGAAAGAAGAAACCAGTCCGTTTCGGACGGACGGAACCCAATATGGAATGAAGCGTAATCCAAAATCGTAAATCGAAAATTTTCCGCTATGGTTAGAAAAACAACATTCCTGCGATTCCCGCCAGGGGCCTTTCCCGGTAGGGTCAATCCATTCTAAGTTTCACCAGGCCAAACTGATTGAAGTCGAATAGCAGGATGCATTTATTATTATAGGTGCCGAGTATAACCTGAATGCAGGCGTTGGCCATATAGACACCTAATATTCCCGGCACTACACCCAACACCCCGCTCTCGTTACAGCCCGGTACATCTTCAGGATCCGGAGGTTCGGGATATATATCTCTTAAGTTCTTGCCTCCTTCGTAGTTAAATACGGCCAACTGCGCTTCAAAATTGAAAATGCTGCCATATACAAGCGGTTTCATTAACTCCACACAAGTATCGTTGACCAGGTATCGTGTAGGAAAATTATCAGAACCATCGATGACAACATCGAATTTGGAAATTACTTGTGAACTATTTTTCTTATTTAGTATGTTGTCATATACCTGAAATTCAGTATTGGGATTCTGAGCTTTTAAAATTGTAGCTGCCGTTTCAGCCTTGGGTTTTCCAACATCGGATGTTGAATACAAAACCTGCCGATGTAAGTTATGAAGTTCTATTTTATCGAAATCAATAATGCCGATTGTGCCAACTCCGGTAGCGCACAAATATTGCAGTACAGGACAACCCAAACCGCCAGCGCCAACCACCAGGACTTTGGCTTTTTTTAGTTTTTCCTGACCCTCGTTGCCGAATCCGGGAAGCATCAATTGGCGGTGGTAGCGGTTTAATTCTTCATTTGTAAAAGTTGTTGCCATGATCTAGCTAAATGATTTGTCCCAATCTTTCCAAACAGGTTCGTAATTCATTGATGAAATGAATTCGGCCATTTGCCCGGCGCTTCGTTCATCGGAGATGGCAAACTGTTCCAGGGATTCCGGCTCCACAACATATCCGCCCGGATTCGTTTTTGAACCGGCACTTATACTGGTTATCCCCAACTTGATAATATTGTTCCTGAATTGTTCTGATTCGCGGGTAGAGATAGATAATTCAACTTCCTCATACATCAAACGATAGGCACATATCAGTTGCACCAAATCTCTATCCGAAACCAACACATTGGGGGTTAACACCCCTTTTGCCGGACGAATGCGTGGAAATGAAACCGAGTATTTGGTTTGCCAGTATTTTTTTTGCAAATAATTTAGGTGCAACGCACAAAAAAAGGAATCGGTACGCCACTCTTCCAAACCTAATAAAACGCCTACCCCAATTTTATGTATGCCCGCATTTCCAGCTCTGTCGGGTGTTTCAAGGCGATAATCGAAATTTGCTTTCTTCCCTTTGGGATGATATTCGGGATATCTTTCTTTGTGATAAGTTTCCTGGTAAACCAATACTGCATATACTCCCGACTGCTTCAATTCCTCATATTCATCCTGATTAAGGGGCTGAACTTCGATGGAGATATTCGCAAAATGTGGTTTAATAATTTCGATGGCTTTTTTAAAATAGTCGACATGAACCACCTGTTTGGCCTCGCCGGTTACCAGTAAAATATGGTTGTACCCCTGTTTCTTTATTTCTGCAATTTCCTGCGAAATCTCCTCAGCCGTAAGTGTTTTTCGCTTGATCTGATTGTCGAAATTAAATCCACAATAGGTACAAAAATTAGTACAAACATTGCTCAGGTACAACGGAACATACATTTGCATTGTTTTTCCGAATCGCTTTTGTGTGAGCTGATGGCTAAGTTGCGCCATTTCTTCCAGGTAAGGCACTGCTGCCGGTGAAATTAAAGCCTTAAAATCTTCCAACGTCCTGTGTGGGGCTGAAAGTGCCATTTCAACGTCGTGTGAAGATTTCTCATAAATGGATTTTTTAATCTCATCCCAGTTATACTGATTGTATATTTCTTTAAAGCTCATGGGTCTGGTTATTAATCTAAAAATGTTGTTAGCGGGCTGCTTGACTCGGCTGTTTTTTTCGTTGGCGCAAGCCTTGCCTCGTAGGCAATTCGTCCTGCTTCGACCGCTAATTTGAATGCCCTGGCCATCTCCATTGGATTTCCTGCCACAGCAATGGCTGTGTTTACCAATACGGCATCAGCCCCGATCTCCATGGCTTTTGCTGCGTCGGACGGAGAACCTATTCCGGCATCAACAATAACCGGAACATTGCTTTGCTCGATGATGATCTCAAGAAAATCGATTGATTTCAGTCCTTTGTTACTGCCAATGGGAGCGCCAAGCGGCATGACGGCGGAAGTTCCGGCATTTTCCAGCCGCTTGCATAAAACCGGATCGGCATGAATATATGGCAAAACCACAAAGCCAAGCCTGGCAAGTTCTTCGCACGCTATTAACGTTTCAACCGGGTCGGGCATTAAATACCTTGGATCCGGATGGATTTCCAGTTTTAGCCAGTTTGTTTCCAGCGCCTCCCGCGCAAGCTGCGCCGCAAAAATGGCTTCTTTGGCATTTCTGGCCCCTGAAGTATTTGGCAACAGGTTGATATGCGGAAAATGTAAATGCGAGAGTAATCCATCGGTATTGGTTCCCAGATCAATTCGCTTTAGCGCTACCGTCACCAATTCTGAACCGGATGCCAACACGGCATCTTCCATTTGTTTCGGGGAACCGAATTTCCCTGTCCCCAGAAACAAACGCGAGCGAAATTCTTTACCGGCAATGATCAAATTCTTCATGTAGCAATAAATTAATTTTTTGAATCAATTCTTTTTTGTTTGAATGGTTGGTAATGGCGCCCGAAACCGCAATTCCATAAACTCCCGCATTCAGGATTTCGGAAACATCATCCAGGATTATGCCCCCAATGGCATAAACAGGGATAAGCTTTTCGCCCGAAAGGAGTTCTTTCATTATCCCGGCTATTCCGTTTAGGCCAAGCACAGGACTTAATTTTTCCTTGGTAGATGTAAAACGAAATGG